>JAYUOP010000310.1:0-14371 GCA_043760745.1 Hyphomicrobiales bacterium | reverse complement strand
GTGGTTCGGGCATTTGGCGCTGACCGCCCTCAACTGGAATGCGAGCCTGGCCGCGGCCTGGTTGCCAATTGCATGTCCCTCCTCACCCGTGTGAAGTTGGTTTGCACAGATGGCGATGATATTTTTATCAATGACGGCGTCTACGGCGGCTTGATGGAGTATATGCAAGTGCCCGAATTGAAGCCACCATTTCGTGTTCTTCGAGACGGTAAGGAGGTCACAGGCGCATACAAATCTTTCAAAGTATTTGGACCAACCTGCGATCCCTTGGATGTTCTCCCACACCGCCTTGATATTGTAGATGGCTTGCGCGAGGGCGACTTTATCGAGTTTGGCTCTTTGGGCGCATATGGCGTTTCCACTTTGACCAACTTTAATGGTTATGGCGGCCATGAAGTTATGCATGTTGATCGGGCGTTCACACTTTAAGGTTTCAGGTTATTGACGGTTTCTTCAACTTCTTGCTGCAAAAGTGAGTGTTGGAGATACCATGACCATACCTGCTAATGATCTTAAACTCTTTGTTGCCAGTGATCTTGAACACTTTGTTGCTGATGCCCTTGCGGCATTTGAATTGACGCCATTGGGTGCTGATGCGCCGCTGCCCGCGGCAGGGATGCGCGAGCGGTTTTTTGAAATGATCGTCCTCGTGCTGGGTAATCTTTACGGCAAAACACCGGTGGCAGCACCCATGTTTTCGCGCGATACGATGCTGCGCATTGTAGCCGGCATGGATGATGTGGACGCTGGCAAGCTTGCCGGACGTGGCGAAGATTGGCTACGTCTTGAAGGCATCTTACGTCAACAGGACGGACAAAAAGCATATTTTCTAACAAGGCCAACTTTGGCAGTGCTCTCCACAATCACATCGCAAGGAACCCTTGGCGAAGTGATGGAGCGCGGACTAGCTAAATACACAATCGGCCAACCAAGACCCGAACTGCGAAAAGCTCTCGTTAATCTCGGCTCATATTTCCTAACTAGGATTGCGAGAAGTTAGAACGCGCAATTAACAAATTGTGACAAGGCTCATGTGTATTGAATATTTTTTTGACGTTAGGAAATAAATTTATGACCATGAGCGCTCGTGTTGCATTATTGATTGACGCTGAAAACATCTCACCAGAACTTGCTCAGCAAATGCTAAAGAAATGCCAATCGTTGGGTCAATTGCGTACATTACGGTGCTATGGCGGTTCTCAAAGTTTGAAAAAGTGGGAAATCACTAACGCCGAATATCACATTGTTCCGATGTTGACACTTGCCAGCGGAACCAAACCAAACGCTAGCGACTTTGCTTTGACGATTGATGCAGTGTCCATGCTTCATCACAACGTATTCGATCACGTATTAATTGCATCAAGCGATGCCGATTTTACACAGCTTGCCATTCATGTTCGCGAAAACGGCAAAAGTATACATGGCTTTGGTGTCACTGCCGCGAGTGAAAACTACAAATCAGCATTCGATAGTTTTACGTATATTCCAGATATTATCCCGCCAAAAACTACTATGCAGGTGAAAATAGTACCAAAACCAACGCCAGTTTCAAAGGCTCCTGCTGTAAAGCCTTTGCAAAAAGCGGTTACTGCCGTTGAAATTCCAAACACGAAAAAGTTGCTGTTAAACGCATTCGACAAGCATGCCGTTGAAGGCAAATTATCTTTGTCAACTTTCGGCAAGATCATCCGCGATGATTACCCTTTGGTAGAAGTCAAAAAAGGTAAACTGAAAAAAATGATCATCGAAGCTGGGCTGCATGTTGATGGCGCGTTGATTTGCAAATCACTGCCTAAACCCCAGATCGTGAGTCCGGTTTAGGCCGCCGGAAAAAATCGATGCCTTTTTGCTTTAGAGCTCAATGAGTATTGATAGTACCAACTAAAGCATAACGCCTTCAATTGAAATCAAAGTCTCTCCTACAAACGTCACCCCGGCGCAGGCCGGGGCCCAGCTAAGCCACTAAAAAGAAAGCTGGTTCCCGGCCTGCGCCGGGATGACGAAATAGAGATAACAATATTATCACGCGACATCAAACCGGTCGAGGTTCATCACTTTTGTCCAAGCTTTGGCAAAGTCTTGCACGAAAGTGGCTTCATTGCCTTCACAGGCATAGACTTCAGCAATAGCGCGGAGTTGGGAGTTTGAACCAAACACCAGATCGGAACGGGTGCCCGTCCATTTCAGTTTTCCAGAAACACGGTCGCGCCCTTCAAAAACATCCGCCGCCTTAGAAGTCGGTTTCCATGCTGTGTTCATGTCAAGCAGATTAACAAAGAAGTCAGCTGTCAGCGCCTCTGGTTGCGCGGTGAAAACACCATGTTGAGCGCCGCCCACATTTGCATTCAAGACACGTAAGCCGCCGACAAGAACGGTCATTTCAGGCGCAGTAAGCGTTAACAACTGCGCGCGGTCTACCAACAATTCTTCTTCCGAAACCTTGTAAGCAGTTTTGAGATAATTGCGGAAGCCATCTGCGGTTGGCTCAAGAACACAAAAACTTTCAACGTCGGTTTGCTTTTGTGTGGCGTCGGTACGGCCCGGTGTGAAAGGAATTTTGACATTATGGCCAGCCTTCTTTGCGGCACGCTCCACGGCGGCACAACCGCCAAGCACGATGAGATCAGCTAGCGAAACTTTCTTGCCGCCGGGTTGTTCCGCATTGAATGCTTTTTGAATTGCCGTCAATTTTTTGAGAACGACTGTCAATTGATCGGGCTGGTTTACCGCCCAGTCTTTTTGCGGGGCCAAGCGAATGCGTGCACCATTGGCACCGCCGCGCTTATCCGATCCGCGGAAGGTTGAAGCGGAGGCCCAAGCCGTGGAGACGAGCTGGGCAACTGTCAATTTTGATGATAGTATTTTTTCTTTGAGATCGGCCACGTCCTTGGCAGCGATTTTTTTGTAATCAGCTTTCGGCACGGGATCTTGCCAAATCAATTCCTCAGCTGGAACGAGTGCGCCAACATAGCGAACTTTCGGGCCCATATCGCGGTGGGTTAACTTGAACCATGCTCTTGCAAAAGCGTCGGCAAGTTGATCTGGATTTTCATGGAAACGGCGCGAAATTTTTTCGTATGCAGGGTCCACGCGCAAAGCCAAATCGGAAGTCAGCATAGAAGGTGCGTGGCGCTTCGAGGCGTCATGCGCATCCGGAATGGTTCCGGCTCCGGCGTTATTTTTTGGCTTCCATTGATGAGCGCCTGCGGGGCTCTTGGTCAGCTCCCATTCGAACCCGAAGAGAATTGAGAAATAATCATTGGTCCATTGTGTCGGCTTTGTCGTCCACGTCACTTCCAAACCGGATGTAATCGCGTCGCCGCCTTTGCCGCTGCCATAGCTCGAAAGCCAGCCTAAGCCTTGGGCTTCCATAGGTGCGGCTTCCGGCTCGGGGCCAACATGAGATTCGAGGCCCGCACCATGAGTTTTTCCAAACGTATGACCACCAGCAATAAGGGCTACTGTTTCTTCATCATTCATAGCCATGCGGGCGAAAGTTTCGCGAATATCGCGCGCGGAGGCCAGAGGATCAGGATTGCCATTTGGACCCTGTGGGTTCACATAAATCAAACCCATTTGAACCGCAGCTAAAGGGTTTTCCAATTCACGGTCGCCACTGTAGCGTTTGTCGTCCAGCCACTTGTCTTCTTTACCCCAGTAAATATCTTCCTCTGGTTCCCAGACATCAGCCCGCCCGCCACCAAAACCAAAGGTTTTGAAGCCCATGGAATCTAGCGCGCAATTACCCGTAAAAATCATCAAGTCGGCCCAAGAAAGCGCATTGCCGTATTTTTGTTTAATCGGCCAAAGCAGGCGGCGCGCTTTATCAAGATTGCCGTTGTCGGGCCAGCTATTTAAGGGCGCAAACCGCATGGTTCCAGAGCTCGCACCACCCCGACCATCGCCAGTGCGATAAGTACCAGCGCTATGCCAAGCCATGCGAACGAAAAATGGACCATAATGACCGAAATCGGCCGGCCACCACTCTTGTGACGTGGTCATCAAAGCGAAGAGATCTTTTTTCACCGCTTTCAGATCAAGTTTTTTAAACGCGGCCGCATAATCGAAGTCTGGATCCATCGGATTTGAGAGGCTTGAATTCTGATGCAAGATTTTTAAGTTTAATTGATTGGGCCACCAATCGCGATTTGACTGCAAAGAAGCACTGGCATGCTTCGGTGCGCCATGCATCACCGGACATTTGCCAGCACTGGTATTATCGCTCTTGTCCATCGTCGTCTCCTGAAATGCAAAAATTATTGGCACAGTTTAGCAAAGTAAATTACCAAATCCAGACCATAGTTTTGTGATGCGACGATTGAGCGTGAGAGGAAGATAAAAATTTTATCGCAGCATCGGATATGTTCCCGAATACAAATTAGGCACGTGACCTCATCAAATAAAGTTCAAGAAAATCTTAAAATTAAAATCAATTCACTCATTCGAAAATATTGCCACAGCGTCCCTTGCACTATGAAGCACGCGGACGATTGTCAGTTCTGTTGCTGAGTGTTGATAGTAAATTGCGTATCTTCCTGAAAAACCAACGCGAAGGCCTTTGGCTAGATTTGAGCGATCCGCGCCTGATTGCGGAAAGTGAAGAAAACTATCAAGAGCGGCTCTGATTTTGGTTATGAGCCGCGTTGCAGTTGCTTCGGAAGCTTCTGCGGCCACATAAGTCCAAATTTCTGCAAGATCTTGTGTCGCTATCGATGTTAAACGGAGGATGAGCGGCTGGCTAATAACTTCCTCCCGCGTGCGATAATGCTGTCTACATCAAAATCCTGAACCCGACCGGCAGCAATATCAGCTAGACCTAATCCAATATCTGCTTTGAGCGCAGCAAGTTCATTTAATTGCAAGGCGCGTTTTAACTTCCAATCGCGCAAAGCCGCCCGCACCACTTCGCTCGAAGATGCATAATCGCCAGTTTCAACTGCATCTTTTACGATTGTTGCCATTTCAACTGGCATTGTAATCGTCATGCGTTCAAGTTCGGCCATATTAGTCTCCATCGTTTAGATCATATAATATCATACAATATATGACACAACAATTCCTGATGAAAACTCACTCTCCTGCCAAAATCCTGAACTCTCCGACTTCAAAATTCCCCTGCCCGGCAACGCGTAACCATATTCCTCTGCCACGATCTGCATTCGGAATTGCGAAGGATTGGGTGTGTTTTGAGGTTGGCAGTTTGAAGCTGTGAATGGTTTGGCCAGAAGCGTCCATTTGGCCGGATGGCAGGAGCATGACGTCCATGGTGGTGGCCCCTAATCCGCTGGGTGGGCGGTATTCGATCGAGGCGATGGATTGGGGGTCGTTCCCAGCAAAGCTCACAAGAATAATTATTTAAGTATCGCGATTGCCCCGACAAATTTTGGTGTTTGGATTGCCATTAAACAGGCTGGCAAATGTATGAGCCGTTCAGCAACATTCGCCAGTGCGGCAGGAAAAATTCATAGAAAATTTACCACTCAATACTAACCCAACCCGAGATTAAAAAAGAGAGCTGGACTATGAACAAAGAACTTAAATATGCCTTCACAATTCATCTTTGCAAATACCTTGGAATTGCACTTGTTTCGGGTTCAATCGTTCATGCTGGTACATTAGGAGGCAACAATACGAAATATATTGGCCTCATTGCCGTAGGCATTCTGTTGACAGTGCTTGGCAATTTCTTGGAATATGAATCAAAAAACATAAAACTTGGTGCAAAGCTCCTTTTTCTTTCCATTTGTCTATCTTTTGGAACGGGCATGCTCTCTGGTGGCATTCAACATTTTTCGGATAACCCTAGCTATAGCACTTTGTTATTGGTAGTGGGAGCAATAGTAACTTTCTTTTCGCTGGCCTATAAAGATTTCCCCAGCACAATGAATTTGAAGTCAGTTTTTTGGGTTTTTTCAACATGCGCATTTCTGTTTGCTTTTCTATCAGTTGCAGGCGCAAATTTGCTGTCAGAAGACCACGAAAGTGATCACCATGTTGAAACCTCTGATGGTCATGTCCATTGAAGCCAGATAAGGTTAAAACCAAAAGCGCTTTATCGAATAGGGATTGTTCCGAGCAAAACTGATGAGAATGTTAATCTCGGTGTCGCCGTTAGCCATAACGATTGAGGTGTTTGGGTTACCATCAAACAAACTGGCGATTGAATATCGCTGGTCAGCGCCGTCGCCTAAAGCTGCCGAAAAACTGGCGGTTTGAGCGAGATTGATATTGGCAATTTCAGCGTCGCCTTTGGTGGCGATCATCGCTTCAACAGGCTTTTCCACTGCTACAATGACTTGAACAGGCGGTGCCACAACAGGCGCTGACGGCATCAGCGTTTGGTAAGCTGCTAAGCCTACCCCCGCCAATGCCGCAATGCTTGTGACAACAAGATGAAAACCTGAAAACCGATTTGGCTTAGGATTTGAGAATTGATTTCCCTGCATATTGCGCCTGTGTTCCGAGCTGCTCTTCGATACGGAGCAATTGATTATACTTCGCCAACCGATCCGAACGGGCAAGCGACCCGGTCTTGATCTGACCGCAGTTTGTGGCAACAGCAAGGTCGGCGATTGTTGAGTCTTCAGTTTCGCCGGAACGATGGCTCATCACGGCAGTGTAGCCCGCTTTGTGCGCCATTTCGACGGCTTCCAAAGTTTCGGTCAACGTGCCGATTTGGTTGACCTTAACCAGGATCGAGTTGGCGATGCCTTCGGTGATGCCGCGCTTCAAACGCGTTGTGTTGGTCACAAACAAATCATCGCCAACGAGCTGATGTGATTTGCCGATCAAGTTCGTCACTTGTTTCCAACCGTCCCAATCATCTTCGGACAAGCCATCTTCGATAGAGAAGACGGGATAATCAGTGCCAAGCTTAGCCAAGTATTTAGCTTGTTCTTCGATGGTGCGGATTTTCTTTTCGCCTTCGTAATCATATTTGCCGTTCTTGAAAAACTCAGTCGCGGCGCAATCCATGGCCAGGTAGATATCTTTGCCCGGTTTGTAGCCTGCTTGCTCAATCGCTTTCATGACGAAATCAAGGGCGGCCTCTGCGCCCGGAAGGTTTGGCGCGAAACCACCTTCATCACCAACGTTGGTATTGTGGCCCGCTTTATTGAGCGCTGATTTTAGCGTGTGAAAAATTTCTGCACCCATGCGCAGCGCTTCACGGAATGTGTCAGCGCCAACCGGCATGATCATGAATTCTTGGAAGTCGATGGGGTTATCAGCATGCGCGCCACCATTGATGATGTTCATCATGGGCACTGGCAAGATACGCGCTGATGCGCCGCCAACATAGCGATACAGTGGTAACATGCTGCTTTCAGCAGAAGCCTTGGCCACAGCAAGAGACACGCCGAGAATTGCGTTTGCGCCGAGGCGGGATTTGTTTGGTGTGCCATCTAATTCGATCATCATGCGGTCGATTGCGATTTGATCTTCGCCATCCATTTCGGCAAGAGATTCAAAAATTTCACCGTTTACAGCGGCCACAGCATTGAGTACGCCTTTACCCATGTAACGCTTTTTATCGCCATCGCGGAGCTCCATGGCTTCATGCGCGCCAGTGGAAGCACCCGATGGCACCGCCGCCCGACCAAACGCGCCATCTTCCAAATACACATCAACTTCTACAGTCGGGTTGCCCCGGCTATCAAGAATTTCGCGAGCGGTGATATCAAGAATAGCGGCCATAAAGATTCTCCAAATATTGAATTTGCCCGCTTATGGCGCGGGACTATGACGATTGCAAGAATTTTGAGGGGCGCACATCAGTAAGTGACGTAAGTGCTGAACTTCTGCGTGAATTTGCTTCTCCCAATCTTCCCAGCTACAGTCATCCTCAACAAAACGAGGAAACTATGAATACCAATGAATCATTAGAATGGCTGGAAAAACGGCCCGAGATATTAAGTTTGCGGGCGGCGGTTTGCGATTTGAATGGGGTTATGCGGGGAAAGCGTATTCCAGTGGAGCAAGCGGAGAAAGTTTTAGGCGGAAGTTTACGGATGCCACTTTCTGTTGTGGGCGTTGATATCTGGGGGGAGGATATTCAAAACTCACCGTTGGTTTTTACCACGGGTGACGCGGACGGATTATGCGAACCGATTGGACGCGGAATTTTACCAATGGACTGGACGCCGGAACCTACAGGTCTCATTCCCCTTTGGCTGCGCGAGGAAAATGGCGAGCCTTTTGGTGGCGACCCGCGCCAAGCTTTGGCATCCCTCACGCGGCGGTTTAATGCGGCGGGGCTTTATCCCGTTATCGCTATGGAGCTTGAATTTTATCTTTATGATCCGAAAGAGGATCGGCCAGTAGCGCCGGTATCGCCAGTTACTGGCAAGCGCTTGGACGCGGACAGCGTTATGTCGGTTGATGAAATTGATGAATTCGGCGCATTCTTTCGGGACGTTTATGCGGCGTGCGCATTGCAAGGTGTTCCCGCTGATGCGGCAATTGCGGAAAACGGCATTGGCCAATTTGAGATCAATTTGCTGCATGTGAATGATCCTTTGCGCGCGGCTGATGATGCTGTGTTGTTCAAGCGGATTGTAAAAGGCATTGCGCGGAAACATGGCTTTGCCGCTTCATTTATGGCGAAGCCCTATGGTGGAAAATCGGGCTCTGGTTTGCATGTACATTTCAGCTGCTTGGACAAAGACGGCAATAATGTTTTCAATGATGAAACTGATCAGGGCAGCATTCTGATGCGCAATGCGGTTGGTGGATTACTTGAAGCGATGAGCGAAACCACGGTTCTGTTTGCGCCGCATTTCAACTCTTATCGGCGGTTGCGACCTGGAACCCATGCGCCATCGGCGGCGGCTTGGGGCTATGAAAACCGCACTGTGGCCATTCGTATCCCTGGCGGATCAACCAAAGCGCGACGTATTGAACATCGCGTGGCGGGAGCGGACGCCAACCCATATCTCGTTCTGGCTGGAATTTTGGCGGGAGCTATTGTCGGCATTGAACGCGAGATTAAACCGCCAGATCCGGTGCGCGGGGACGCTTATTCTTTGAAGCTCAGAGGATTGCCGCCGGATTGGGCGTCGGCGATTAATGCCTTTGCCGCTGGTGAAATTGTCGACGCCACCCTGCCCCATGTTTTACGGGATATGTTGGTTGCATGCAAACGCCAAGAAATGGCAACCTTTGCTGCACAAGTGACCGACTTTGAGTATGAAGCGTATCTCGATATGGTGTGAGCCATGGCGGCGCAGAATTTAAGCGAACTCGTCCGTGAACGGATGATTAATCCAAACGCGGTTTTCATCGAAGCAGATGATGGCCGGTTTTGGACTTACGCTGCGTTTTGGGAGTTGGCTGGTAAGCTCGCGGCAAAGCTGGTTTTAGAAGGTGCAAGGCGCGGCGACCGTGTTGCGATACAAGTTGAAAAATCTGTTGAAGCTATAGCCCTGTTTTGGGCTTGTGCACGGGCTGGTCTGATATTTTTGCCGCTGAATACAGCTTACACAGTGGCCGAGGTTTCGTATTTTTTGGAAGATGCAGAACCTGCCGTTTTTATTTGCGCCCCAGAAAACAAGGCCCGCTTTGAAGTTAAAACATTTACACTGAATGATGTGGGCCAAGGCTCGCTGATGTCATCTTTGACTGCGGATTTTGTTGATGACGTGGACTTAACTTGGGATGATCCAGTGGCCATTCTTTATACATCGGGCACAACGGGAAAATCCAAGGGCGCAATTCTCAGTCACGGTAATTTGGCGTCCAACGCTTTAGCGCTCATTGATGCTTGGGAATTTTCAGCGGCAGATCGGCTGATCCACGCCCTGCCCGTCTATCATACACACGGGTTATTCGTGGCGATGAACACGGTGTTTTTATCTGGCGGAACGCTGCTGTTTCGGCGGAAATTTATTGCCGATGATGTCATGGCATTGTTGCCGACGGCCACCGCTCTAATGGGTGTTCCGACCTTTTACACGCGGCTTTTGCAGCATGATGGATTGACCAAAGCGGCCACCGCTCACATGCGCTTGTTCGTGTCTGGCTCTGCGCCATTGCTGGCTGAAACTCACCACGAGTTTGAACGCCGAACTGGCCAGATTATTCTTGAGCGCTACGGCATGACCGAAACCAATATGAACACATCCAATCCTTTTCGGGGATTAAGAAAACCGGGCAGCGTTGGTCCAGCACTTCCCGGCGTTTCGGTGCGGGTAACGGATGGCATGATTGAGGTCAAAGGTCCCAATGTATTTAAGGGTTATTGGCGCAATCCGGAAAAGACAGCGGCGGATTTTACGCGCGATGGCTATTTCATCACGGGCGATCTTGGCCATTTTGATGAAGATGGCTACGTGGTGATTTCAGGCCGCGCCAAGGATTTGATCATAACGGGTGGCTTTAATGTCTATCCAAAAGAATTAGAAATTTTGATCGATAAAATGCCAGAAGTTCTGGAGTCTGCTGTAATCGGCATTCCGCATCCTGACTTTGGGGAGGCGGTTACAGCCATTGTCGTTCTCAAATCTGAAATATCAGCTGCACAAATTTCCGCCCGACTTGTTCCGCAGCTGGCCAAATTTAAAATACCAAAACAAATCGTATTTGTGGAAGATTTGCCGCGAAATGCAATGGGCAAGGTTCAAAAAAATGTGTTGCGGGAGCGGTATGGGAAACCGGCTACTTCAAAATAAATATTGTCATCCTCGGACTTGTTCCGAGGACCGATGGTGCGTTACCGTCACAGTAGAAAAATGGGTCGTCGGAATAAATCCAATGACAACAATTTATTGGAGTTCGCAAAATCGGTGAGACTATTCGACCCCAAATGCTGTACTTGTGGGAGCTCGAAAATCAAGCAATCAAACCAACCGGAAATCTGACGCATCCCAATTGATCACGGTATCGGCAGTACTTACACTTATTTGAAGATCGATTATGCCATCACCATTGGCATCGAGCATAATGGCCCATTGACCGACGGTAATATCAGCAACACGAATTTCAGCTTCGCCAGCAATTGGCGTAAATAAGTCAGACCCGATAAAGCTGGCGTTGTTCAGATTGAGGAAACTGAAATCGATGATATCTTCGCCAAGCCCCGCACCATCGCCAAATAGATAGATAACGTCCCTTCCGCCTGCTGCTGCTGTGCTGTCGGAAAGCGAACGGTAATAAATAACATCTACACCGTTGGCATAACCGGCAAAAATTACATCGGCTCCGGCATCGCCAAAAATGGCATCGTCGCCTGCGCCGCCATCAATAGAATCGTTTCCGGCGCCGCCATAAATCGTGTCGTTACCGTGATTGCCAAGCAAAACGTTTGCCAACTTTGATCCAATCAAGAGATCATCGCCAAATCCACCGGAAGCACCTTCAATGTTTTTCAAGACGTCTTTTCCGGTGTTCACGCCGATTGCAAGATTTTTGGCAGCAATTACGCCGCTCAGGATATCGGTATATTTGACCGAACCTAAATTGACGACAACGGACTCCGACGCTCCATTCGCTTCGTAGATATCGCGCAAGCCCGCACCGCCATCAATTGTGTCTGTGAAGCCGTCACTCGTATCTTTGTTGTTGGCGAAAACAAGTGCGTAAAAAGAATCATCTCCGCCGCCGAGCTTGTAAGAATCTTTGCCAGCTTCATCATAAACTTTTTCGTTCACGTTTCCGCCGGTAAACTTATCATTGCCACTCCCAAGGTAAACACTACCGTTGTGAGTTCCCTTATTCACAAAGCTGTCATTGCCAGCGCCCATGAAAACATCATCTATGAGTTGATTATTGTTAATGAACTTATCATTGCCAGCACCTAAATCGATAAGGCCATCGATTGATCCATTATTGGTAATTGTGTCTTTGCTATCAATAGACTTGATCGCGCGCAAATAAATTTCATTTTCAATGTTATCGACAGAACCAAGAATCTGGCCAGAATTTATGATGTTTGTTGTGCCATTGAAAGTATGAATCGTGCCTTCAATAAGACCGGAATTGATGACGGTGTGTTTGCCAACACCTTTAATTTCGAGTGCAAGTCGGCTGAGTTCACGGCCATCCCCGTCGAAGTAATTTAGACTTTCAATGTGCCCTGTGTTTTTGATCGTGTAAGCGGTCTTACTGCCATCAACGCGAATAGCATTAATCCCTGCAATGTGACCTGCGTTTGTAATATTTGCGGAATGAAGGACAGCAAGCCCATATGAGTTTAAGCCAACACTTTCGCCAAGAATGCGGCCATCGATACCAATGTTAATTTTGCTCAGTTTTGAAATACCGCTTTCAGAAAGAATCAATGCATTGAATTCAGGCGCGCTTGTTGAAACCGTGCCATCTACTTGCACAGTGTAAAGTCCACCCGCGAGTGTTAAACCGTGGCCTGCATCGTTTGAAACGTCGGCTGTTGCCGTCAACGTCACCGGATTTCCTAAGCTTGGATTGGGCAAAAGCAATCCACCAGTGACAGTTTTCGTGATAACAAAAGCGGGCATGAGTTTGATCTCCATTTTGTAATAAGCAACAACGGGATTGGTCAGCGTCTACTAATTGCCAGAAAATGTCAACTCAGCGCCCTAATTGTCTTTGTTCAAACTGCACAAACCACTCCACCATTTCAGTCCAAATGATTTTAGCGAGTGCTGGATCAAGATTGTGGGTTGCCGCATAGCTTTGCGCGCGTGTCACAACTTCATCAATGCGAGTAGGAATGCGCGCTGGTAATTTCTCTACTGTTTTAGCAGCAATTGCGCGTTCAATTAAGCGCTGCCGTGCGGCGAGCATTTTCGCCAGTTCATTATCAAGTGCGTCGATTTCGGCGCGAATGGCAATCATTGCAGAATTGGGGGCAAGCTGGTCCATGAACGTCATGTCGAGTTTTGATCACGAAATTGGAATGTGTAAAAGCGTCACGGCTTGCTAATGGGCACAACTCTTATCCGCGCTTTCGGCGTGAACGCCCACGGGCGATTGCCTTGCGCGTTGCGCGCCTTTTCGATTGTGACTTTATCGCCGACTATGAAAATACTATGCACACCTGATCGCCAGACATCGAAACGATCAATGCGGGTTTGTGTGGTTTTGCATGCGCCGCGCAATGGAGCGGCAGCGATAAGAATATCAGCTTCAGGGCAATTGATTTTCGTGTCATTGTTTTCACGCAAATAGGCGATGCGTTTACCTTTGATAGTTGTTGTGCAAAGTTCTGGCGTGCATTGCCAAGCTTCACGTTTTGCCGCTTTGGATTGTGAAATATCCTCCCCATTAGCCGTAAGCCAACGGCCAATCGCGTAACGACCTTTGCGCGGATCAGCGGGGACAAGTTCGCCTGCGCTGTTGCGGATAGCAACATTGGTGCCAGAACGTTCTATTAAAACATCAGGAAAACTATTGCGTTGCGAGAGCACCAAGCCAGCAATCATTATCGCAATGCCCGCGAACCGCATTTTGCCGCGCGCCAAGCATAAGACAGCTGCACCAAAACTTAATCCGATTGCGCCGAGCACAGATTGTTGCGGAACGACGTAGCGCGCGCCCGGCCAGCCCGCTACCGTATCAGAAACCCACATAACACCGTCTAGACCATAGCCCAAAATCTGCAATGGAACTGCCTCTAACCCAATCGGCATGAGTAGCGCGCTGAGCGATGCTGCAGGCATCACGATGATCCCCATCAAGGGCAGCGCTAAGCCATTGGCGAGGACACTTAAAGGCGACATGCGGCCAAAATGAAAGGACGCAGGGATAGACGATAACCCACCGGCGATAACACTAGTGACAACGGATAGCCAAACCATGCGCCAAATTTTCATGGTGTTGCGGGTGAGCGGCGAGAGAAATCGAAGTTCGCGCTCCCCCGCTTTCCGGTTCCAATATTCAAAAAATGCTGCCAATCCCATAACGGCAAAGAACGACATTTGGAAACTTGCAGCGATAGCTTGTTCGGGTTGGAACACGAGTATCAGCAATGCCGCGATTGCCAAATTGCGGACCGATATTGCGGGGCGATCAACCAATATCGAAAAGAAGATAACGGCAATCATGATGTATGATCGTTCCGTCGCTGCACCCGAATTTGCGAGCAGCATATAGAATAAACCAACAAGCAATGCGGCAAGAGCAGCCCATTTTTTTACCGGATAATTTTGCGCCAATCGCGGGCTGAGCGCTAGCAAAGCGCGGACAAACCAAAACGCGCCTCCTGCAACCAATGTCATATGCAGGCCAGAGATCGACAAGATGTGGGCAAGGCCTGAAGTTTGTAGACTATCATTCATCGCTTTGGGAATAGCGCTGCGCTCACCTGTGATCAGCGCATCAGCAAAGCTGCCAAGTTCGCCGGGCAGAACAGCTCTGATCTTTGCGCCCATCTCGGTGCGCAAGTTATGGAATAACC
>JAYUOP010000309.1:0-2227 GCA_043760745.1 Hyphomicrobiales bacterium | reverse complement strand
CATTTGTAATCAACCAATCCGACATTGATTTCATTCTCGCGCAATTGAATTTCATTCCGTTGTTTGACAGTGCAGGTCATGCAATTATCAATTGGGATGGCACCGGGTCTGTTTATAGCAGCAGGGGTGTCGCTCTTGCCGATCAAGGAAGTGTGCAAGCAAACATTGCTTTTTATGGCACCTCCTATCAATCCACCACAGATCTTTCAGGTTTACGAGATGTGACCGGTCTCAACAATAACCTGTCTTCAGTCAACTCGGCTTACGGCGCGGTAGACCAGCTTTTCACGCGATCTGCGGATGCAGATTATGCCAACTATTCGCCGATCATGCGCGCTATGGTTGATTATGCCTATGCCGCAGCCAAGCAATACTACGGGAAGTATGCAGATGGTAGCGCAATAGATGGTACGCCAACCGGCACTTTTAATTCAACTGGCGCCATTAATACGGATTACACCATTAGCGCGGGTGGTTCACAATTAGCTGCCGATCTTTCTGCAATCACGATCAGAAACGTTGTTGACTACACACCGCGCATGATCAGCTTAGCTATTACCACAGCTGGCGTGAAGTATGATACATGGGGAAATCACGCTGGCGACCCAGGCGGATTGCAAGGGCACACCGCAAACGAAATTTATTATGATGCAAATAACGTAGCGACAGTTCTTGATTGGGGCCTTCTTGCTTCAAAAGCTAATGGCCTTGGTGCAGGTCAGCTTGACGTGCAAGCCCACTTTGCTGGTTCGGCTGGCGAAGGTGAGTATTTCATCGGTGGTTTGAACCCTGGTGTTTCGCCATCAAACGGTTTCTTCGTTCTTTTCGGTCAATTCTTCGACCATGGTTTGGACTTCATCGACAAGGGCGGCACCCTAGCTGCCGGCGGCCAACCAGCAACAATCAAGATCGCTTTGGCAACAGACGATCCGCTATATGGTCAAATGGGTCCAGATGGTCGTCCTGTCCACGAGATCACCATCAACCGTGCCACTGTTCAGTCTTTGGATGCAAATGGCAATCCGCAATACATCAACCACACGTCGCCATTCATTGACCAAAGCCAAACCTATGGTTCGCATGAACAGCTGACAACGCTCCTGCGTGAATGGGTGATTGATCCCGTTACAGGCCAATATCATGCCGGCATGAAGCTGTTCGATGGCACCACACTGGCCACCGCGTGGAAAGGCCCTGATGGAGTCGAGCGCCATGACACATTGCCAACCCTGAATGAACTTCGTGCCGCTGTCATTGCGACAGGACGCGATGCTTTGACTTGGGAAGATGTTTCCAATTTGCGCAACCGTGACGAACATGGCCACATAACTACTGGAACCAGCGGTTCAGCGTTGCTTCTCGACATGAACCCACGTTTCGATATGGGCCATATGAACGAAGCGAACATCAATGCGGCGGCAAAAACCGCGCTTGGTTTGACCGCGTCGGCACCTGATCCAGTCACCTTTACTTATGATACCAAGGGTGTGTTGTCTGGCGTTGATATCAACACGGGGTCTGGAACAGAACATTATGATCTTTATGTCACTTATCCTGGCTCACATGGTTTGATAAATCCTGCCAATTTCTCAAATGCGGGTCTTTCCCCCGTTGGCCATGCAGTTGCCAATGAAGTATTGCTTGAATCAGTTGGTGATCACTACATTGCAGGCGACGGCCGTGTGAACGAAAACTTTGGTCTCACCTCCATCCACCACATTTTCCATGAAGAGCATAACTACCAAGTCGGTAACTTCATCGATGCGCTTCATCGTGATGATCATGCCACAGGCAACACCCATGAACGGCTGCATGGCTTCCAAGTCGATACCGGCCACGGTATGGACACTGATGGCAATTACGTTAATGCCTCGGGCGAAGTCACTTGGGATCTCGACAAGGTATTCAACGGTGCCAAGTTGGTTGTTGAAATGGAATATCAACATGCTGCTGTTGATCAATATGCCCGTAACGTAACTCCGAACATTCAGGAATTTGTTGGCTACTCACCAGACAAGAACCCTTCGGTCACGCTCGAATATGCGCAAGCCGCATTCCGCTTCGGCCATTCCACTTTGCGTGAAACAATCGATACGATCGATCCATCACATGGCCTGACAGGCAAGATTATGGGCTATGCTTTGAAGGCAGCCTTCCTCAGCCCTGAACAATATGCAAATCTTGGACCTGCGTCCATTCTGCTCGGCATGTCACATCAGCAAATGAA
>JAYUOP010000308.1:0-5374 GCA_043760745.1 Hyphomicrobiales bacterium | reverse complement strand
GAGGCAGAACTCAAAGCTTTGCAAGCCGCCCTGGAAAAACCGGAGCGGCCACTCGTGGCCGTTGTCGGCGGCGCAAAGGTGTCCACCAAGCTTGACCTTTTGGGCAATCTCACCGGCATTGCCAACACCATCGTCATCGGCGGTGGCATGGCCAACACGTTCTTGGCGGCGCAAGGTTTCAACGTCGGCAAATCCCTTTGCGAGCATGACCTTGTTCCCACGGCAATCGAAATTTTAGCCCGTGCCAAAGCAAAAGGTTGCACCCTACTTTTGCCAACCGATGGCGTCGTCGCCAAGGAATTCAAAGCCGGTGCCGCAAATCGCGTGGCGCAGCTTACCGACGTGGCCGCTGATGAAATGATCCTCGACGTGGGGCCAGCCTCAATCGCTGCCGTCAAAGCCGCCTTCGATGCCGCCAAGACCGTCGTCTGGAATGGCCCGCTCGGCGCATTTGAAATAGCACCCTTTGACACCGCAACAGTAGCCGCCGCCCAACATGCAGCCGCCCTCACCAAAGCCGGAAAACTGGTCACGGTAGCAGGCGGTGGTGACACAGTCTCAGCCCTCAACCATGCGGGTGCTGCCGATGACTTCACTTATATTTCGACAGCCGGTGGCGCATTTTTAGAATGGCTTGAAGGCAAACCCTTGCCAGGTGTTGATGCGCTCACCGTAAAATGACAACTCTCTCAGAGATCGCCAAAAAACTTGTTTCTTCCGGAAAAGGAATTTTGGCGGTCGATGATTTTACGCCCGGCATCACCAAGCGTTTTGAAAAACACGGCATTGTTAGCACTGTCGAAACCCGCCGCGATTATCGCGAAATGCTGTTTACCAGCGGCGCTATGCCTGACTATATTTCCGGCGTTATTCTCTATGATGAAACCTTTCGCCAATCCGCCCGCAATGGCCAATCCATTCCTGATCTCATCAAAAATTCTGGCGCACTGGTCGGCATAAAACTCGATCTCAGCCAACAGCCCATCGCCAACACAGGCGGCGAACAGATCACCATTGGCTTGGACGACCTCCGCACGCGCATCGCAGACTACAAAGCGCAAGGCGCAAGCTTTGCCAAATGGCGGGCCGTGTTTTTAATCAACGCATCATTGCCATCACGCAATGCCATCCACGCCAATGCGCATGCACTGGCGCGCTATGCAGCCATTTGCCAAGCTGAAGGATTAGTTCCCATCGTCGAACCCGATATCCTCATGTCCGGCGACCACACGATAAACCGCTGCGCCGACATCACCGCCCAAGTTTTAGAAATGCAATTCGAAGAGCTCTCAATTGCTGGCGTTGACCTCGTAACCATGATTTTAAAGCCAAACATGATAACAGCCGGAAGCACTTGCCTTATAAAACCAACTCATGCTGATGTAGCCGCAACCACTCTCAAAGTCTTGCACCGCCTTGTGCCAGCCGAAGTCGCAGGTATTGCCTTTCTCTCCGGCGGACAATCGAGCGCCGATGCCACTGCGCATTTGCAATTAATGAACCACAGCCAAAACCCGTGGCCACTGACATTCTCATTCAACCGCGCGCTGCAAGATGACGCCTTACGCATTTGGGCCGGCCGCGATGAAAACATCCCCGCCGCGCAAGTTGCATTCACCCATCAGGCAAAGTGTAATTCATTAGCGAGTTTGGGAAAGCCTGCATGACCAATCATGCCAAAGCCACTCCTATCCTCGCCGCCATGGTCATCTGTCATTTCATCAATGACACGTTGCAAGCCATCATGCTGTCGTCCTACCCCTTGCTCAAACAAACCTATGCATTGAGTTTTGCCCAAATCGGCATGATCACTTTTGCCTTTCAAGTCACAGGTTCAATCCTACAACCCGCTATTGGTCTGTACACGGATAAACGCCCCATCGCTTTTTCTTTGCCTGTCTCCACTGCATTTACAATCATCGGCCTTGCGCTTTTAGGCCTCGCCACAAGTTATGTAGGTCTTCTCATCGCAGCAGTTGCTATTGGCATAGGTTCTGCGATTTTCCATCCCGAAGCATCGCGTCTCGCGCGGATTTCTTCCGGTGGCCGTTTTGGCTTGGCGCAAAGCACATTTCAAGTCGGCGGTAATTTTGGCACCGCACTTGGACCGTTGCTGGCGGCATTGATTATTTTACCAAGGGGACAACATGCCATTCTGTGGTTCATAGCGCTTGCCACAGTCGCATTTGCCATCCTCACTTACGCCAGCCGCTGGTACAACAACCATCTCGTAAACCAATCCATGAACCGCAGCATTTCAACGCCCCACCACGGCTTAAGCAACGTACGCATTGTGATTACGATGGCGATCCTCATTGCCCTGATGATTTCAAAATTTGTCTACATGGCAAGCTTCCATAGTTTTTATCCATTTTATCTTGAGCAGCAATTTGGTATCAGCATCACCTCAGCGCAGATTTATTTGTTTGTCTTTCTGGCGGCGGTTGCGGTTGGCACTTTTGCAGGCGGCCCCATCGGCGATCGCGTTGGCAGAAAATCGGTGATCTGGTTTTCTATTCTAGGAACCTTGCCATTTTCGCTAGCGTTACCACACACCAGTTTGCCGATGACCATTGCGCTCACCATCATTATCGGACTCATTCTGTCGTCAGCCTTTGCGGCAATTGTGGTCTATGCGCAGGAGTTATTGCCCGGTCGGGTCGGCATGATCTCAGGGTTATTTTTCGGTTTTGCATTTGGCTCGGGCGGCATTGGTGCTGCCATCTTAGGTCGCCTCGCCGATCACACCAGCATCGTTTACGTCTATGAGATTTGCGCCTATCTGCCAGCCATCGGCCTCCTCGCCATTTTCCTACCCAATGAGAAGCAGTTAAAGCCAATCGACAAAGCATAGCCAAATCGGCTAGAGCCGTAACAGTTGTGTATGCACATATTCCATTTCCCTCACCCTGAGGTGTTCGGCTTAGCCGAACCTCGAAGGGCGGCTACTGCAGTTGCGAATGCTTCGAGGCTCGTTGCACTCGCACCTCATCATGAGGGTTGATGTGAAAGTCCATACTAAGAATTTGAACTTTTGGAACCGAGTACCACCCCCATGCCCTCCCCTCGCCTTTTCCTTGTTACCCCAGCGGTCATTTCCGAAAACCTTTTGCTCAGCTGCGCTACGGCCGCAGCAAATGCCGGTGATTGCGCGTGTATTGTTCTCACAGCAAAAACCTCGCTCGGCACCATATCCGATTTGCAAGCACTCAATCTTGCTGTCCTCGTAAATGACACTGAGTTGGGTGGCGCTGACGGCGTGCAACTCGATGCCTCACTGGAAAATGTAAGTGCATTCCGAAAGTCGCTTGGCAAATCTGCGATGATTGGTGCCTTCTGTGCCGCCTCGCGCCATGTCGCCATGGAAGCGGCAGAGCAAGGCGCTGACTATGTAGCTTTCTCGCAAAACCAACAGGTCAAAGGTGAGCCCTTACTGTCTTGGTGGGTCGATCTCTTTGAAATACCAGTTGTTGCCTTTGATCCCGTAGGGCTCGCCGATCTCGACATATTGCTGCCGCAGAATCCAGATTTTATCAGGCCGTCTGACGCCATGTTGGAAAATCCTACAATTGCATCAGAATTGATATCTGAACTCACAGCCCGATTGTCCCAATGAAAATAAAAATTCTGATTGCTGTTCTTCTGCTCTCTGTAACGCCCGCACATGCTGCTGGCACATTTGAAGAGGCTGTAGCCCTGTATGAAGACGGTGACTTTACCGCTGCTAAAGAAATCGTGGATGCGCTGACAACCTCCAATGATCCCAGAGCATATGCCATGTTGGGCGCATTGTATCAGCGCGGCGATGGTGTTCCACAAGACTTCGCCGCCGCAAAACTAAACTTTGAAAAAGCCGCCAACGGTAATCATCCCGGCGCGCAATTTTCCCTCGCCATGCTTTATCTTGATGGCTCGCTTGGCGTGACCGACGCTGAACAAGGTGCAAAATGGCTTGAGGTTTCAGCGAGTGGTGGAAATCCGCAGGCACAGTATAATTTAGGCTTACTTTACACCGGTGTTTACGGCACCCCGCCAATCTGGCCACAGGCTGTTTTATGGTTTGAGAAGTCAGCAGCCCAAGGAAATCCTGAAGCGCAATATAATTTGGGTCTCCTATACTTGGATGGCAATGGCGTGGAAAAAAATCAAGTCACTGCCGCTGATTGGTTTTCAAAAGCGGCCTTGCAAGGTCTCAGTGCAGCAGCCCTTGAATATGGTATTCTGATTTTCCGCGGTGAAGGCGTTCAGCGCGATGAAAAAATTGGCGCCAAATGGATGTTGATTTCAGCCCGCGCTGGCAATCCAATCGCCCAAAACCGCATCGCTCGACTGTTTGCCACTGGTCGGGGATTTGCCCAAGACGCCCTCGAAGCGGCGAAATGGAACTTGTTGGCGGCGGCCGGTGGCAGGCCAGACGTAACACTTGATCCGATTTTCAAAGACCTGAGTGCTGCGCAACAAGAAGTGGTCAAATCGCGAGTGGCTGCCTTTAAACCAGAGGTTTTCAGCAAAGACCAAATCCCACCCGCTAACTAAGCATATGTGCTGCCCCTAGCCATGGGGGTCGAGACTTGCTATCCCCCGACTTCGCAAATTATCGCAAAGGTAAAAACCCCGTGGCCACTTCTCCTATCATGACTGTAATGACAGCCGCTGTTCGTAAAGCTGCAAGGGGCGTTCAGCGCGATTTTGGTGAAGTAGACAACCTGCAAGTGTCCTTGAAAGGTCCCGGCGACTTTGTCACCAACGCTGATAAGCGCTGCGAAAAAATCCTACGCGAAGAACTGGAAAAAGCCCGCCCTGGTTATGGTTTCTTGATGGAAGAAGGCGGCGAGGTTAAGGGCACTGACCCCGAAAATCGTTTCATCATTGACCCCATTGATGGCACCAACAATTTCATGCACGCTTTCCCCTATTTCGCCGTCACTATCGCTTTGGAGCGCAAAGGCGAAATCATCGCTGGCATCACTTACAATCCCATTACCGATGAAATGTTCTCCGCCGAAAAAGGTGGTGGCGCATTTATGAACAACAAGCGCCTGCGCGTGGCCAAGCGCAAAGACATTCACGACACCTTGTTGGCAACTTATATTCCCCACCGTGGTTTTCCGGGCCAGGCAGAAGCCCGCGCTGAAGTAGCCGTCCTCCAAGCCAAGACCCATGGCATTCGTGCGCTGGGCGCTACCGCACTTGATATGGCCTATGTAGCTGCAGGCCGCCTCGATGGCGCTTGGTGCCGTGGGCTTAAGCCGTGGGACATGGCAGCAGGCATCCTATTGATCAAAGAAGCCGGCGGCTTTGTTCATGATCTCAATTCAGAGGACTCCCCCCTCTACACCGGTGGCTACGCCGCCTGCAATTCCGACCTTATGCC
>JAYUOP010000307.1:0-2233 GCA_043760745.1 Hyphomicrobiales bacterium | reverse complement strand
TTGGGATCTTAGTGCCAAGCTCCATCGCGGCCCGCATGATCGACGTTCCTTCAGGAACCGTAATGGCATGACCATCAATTTCCAAAGTCACCATTGTTCCAGATTTAGAGAGTGGCGTTCCGAAATCAGTTTCTTTAATCAACATGGGATAACCTCACTCAGCCGCTTGCAGTTTCGCAGGACGGTCAAAATCTTCAGGGAAATGTTTTACAGCACTTTGTACAGGCATTGGCGTTAGGCCGCCCATCGCACAGAGCGATCCATCGGTCATGGTTTGGCAAAGGTCATCGAGCAACATGAGATTTTTCTCACGCTCAACACCTGCTACAATTTTATCAATTGTCTCGATGCCACGCGTTGATCCAATCCGGCATGGTGTGCATTTTCCACAAGATTCAATGGCGCAGAATTCCATGGCAAAGCGGGCTTGGGCGGCCATATCAACGCTGTCATCAAAGACTACCAAGCCGCCATGACCAACCATGGCTGCGTTTGCCGCAAAGGTTTCATAATCCATGGGCAAGTCGAGTTGGCTATCAGGCAAATACGAACCCAACGGCCCACCAACTTGAACCGCGCGAAGCGGGCGACCAGTGAAGGTCCCGCCGCCAAACTCATTAATCAGTGTACGGAGGGTAACGCCAAACGCCTTTTCAACCAAACCGCCGTGTTTGAGATTGCCAGCGAGTTGGAATGGGAGGGTTCCGCGCGAGCGACCCATGCCATAGTTCTTGTAAGCTTCGCCGCCCTCAGCAAGAATGTAAGGAACTGCCGCGAAACTCAACACGTTATTAATCACTGTTGGCTTGCCGAATAGGCCTTGTAAAGCGGGGATTGGAGGCTTTGGACGAACCATGCCGCGCTTGCCTTCGAGGCTTTCGAGCATCGCGGTTTCTTCGCCGCAGATATAAGCGCCAGCACCACGACGAACTTCCAAGTCGAAAGAATGATCCGTAGACTGAATATTATTGCCCAACCACTTTGCGTCCACAGCAATCCTGATCGCGTCCTTCATGGTGCGGATGGCATCGGGGTATTCTGAGCGGATATAAATATATCCTTTGGTAGCGCCGACCGCCAACCCGGCAATTGTCATGCCCTCAATAAGCATGAAGGGGTCGCCCTCCATCACCATCCGATCGGCAAAAGTTCCGCTATCGCCTTCATCGGCATTGCAGCAAATGTACTTTTGATCACCCTTGGCGTCGTGCACGGTTTTCCATTTGATACCGGTTGGGAAACCAGCACCGCCTCGACCGCGAAGTCCTGAGGTTGAAACTTCGGCAACAATTTCAGCGCCTGATTTCTTAAGGGCATTTTTCAAACCCTTGAAACCATCATGAGAAATGTAATCAGTGATTGATAATGGATCCGTAATGCCAATCCGGGCAAATGTCAGACGCTCTTGGTTTTTCAAGAATGGTAACGCAGAAACTACGCCATGGCCTAATTGATGTTTACCGCCTTCATAAAATTTTGCAGCAAACAATCGCTTCACATCAGCAACTTCAATTGGACCATAACCAACGCGGCCCGAATTGGTTTCAACTTCTACAAATGGCTCTAACCACGCCATGCCACGTGAGCCGTTCCGAATAATCTGTACACTGATGTTTTGCGTCGCAGCTTCCGCTTGAATGGCATCGGCCACATCATCGGCACCCATGGCGCGCGCGGAGGAATCTCTTGGCACATAAATTTTGATCATGCGCTTAATCCCGCAACCAGAGTTTTGAACTTATCAAGTGTTACCCGGCCAACCGGTTGGTCATTAACGAGGATCGCTGGGGCGGTGGCACAAAGGCCAAGGCAATAGACAGCTTCCAGTGTGACCGCTCCATCAGCTGTGGTTCCGCCCATTCTGATTTTCAATTGTTTTTCTATCGCCGACGCCAATTCATTGCCACGCATTGATTGGCAAGCCTCGGCTTTGCAAACTTTGATCACATGGCGACCGGCGGGCTTGGCACGGAAGTCATGATAGAAGGTCATAACACCATGAACTTCAGCGCGGGAAACATTCAATGATTTCGCAAGCGTTGGCAAAGCAGCTTCAGGCACATAACCCAATTCATGCTGAATATCATGGAGGATTTCGAGCAAAGCATCGGGCTTATTGTCATAGCGAATTGCTATAGCGTGGGCCAGATCATGCTTTGCTCGAAATCCTCCATGATATTCAGCATGAATTGGGTTATGTGCCTGAAGCTGCTTTGCCAACGCTTGCGAAATC
>JAYUOP010000306.1:0-14457 GCA_043760745.1 Hyphomicrobiales bacterium | reverse complement strand
ATCACAATCATGCGGGCATCCATAGCACCTGCATTATTGAGCGCTTCAAAGGCCATGCCAGCAGACATTGCCCCATCGCCAATGACCGAAATCACGTTGCGCTTTTCATTTTTCAAATCGCGGGCCGCAGCCATGCCAAGGCCAGCAGAAATCGATGTTGAAGAATGTGCCGCACCAAAGGGATCGTATTCGCTTTCGGCGCGGCGGGTGAAACCGGATATGCCGTCCTCTTGGCGCAGGCTCGAAAAACGAGCCCTTCGTCCGGTGAGCAATTTGTGCGGATAGGCTTGATGACCCACGTCCCAAATTAGTCGGTCGTCTGGTGTGTTGAACACATAATGAAGTGCTATGGTGAGCTCAACCACGCCAAGACCCGCACCAAGATGACCACCGGTTTTGGATACGCTTTCAATCATATCACTGCGGAGTTCAGTGGCCAATTGCGCCAATTCTTCAAATTTCAATTCCCGCAATTCGTGCGGCAAAGTGATTTTGTCGAGTAGCGGCGTAATTGAAGCGTCCGACACAGTGTGTCTCCTGAAAAGTCTCTTAAAAGCACTTTACATGGTTGGTCAGAGAATTGTTATCGCAAAACGACCGCACCCTTGGCGTTTTTTTAGGCAGATTGTTTTGCGAGAAGCTGATCTTGGCGGTGGCGCAATTTTACGATACCGGCATTAGCATCAACTTTGGTGTTGTAGGTCGTAATCAGTTCACCTTTTTTGATTGGCTTGATCACCACTGCTTGCTCAAGAAGTCCACAAGGTATGGCAGACGCCTTTTGGGCATCGCCATAGGTCATAATCCATGCGCGGTAGGTGTATTCACCAATTGAATCCAGCGTGTCACCGATTTTCAAATCTTTTTTGGCAACAGCAGCAACTTCAGCCGATGGATGCGGCAATGGTCGCATATCGGAGCTTCCGTAAAGTACGGCTCTGGCGCAAGACAAAGGGACTTCAAGTGACGTTAAGTGATAGGGGCGATAGAAGGTGTAATAAGGACCTTTGCCTAATTTCAAATCCTGCATGCGCTCACGAAGGCGCGGATGGGCCATTTCAACGATCACGAAAACGCCCGGCGCTACGCCTTTGCCAATAGAATAGTCAACGACACCCTTTTGACTCAGCACACCACCATCAGCAACTGGACAAAGAGTAGTTTCTAATTCAGATAAAATGGCAGCTGGGCCATGCATGCCGGGACAATCAGGAACCAGCCCAGTTGCGTTCGCAATGGCTGCCATTTCAACCATGGTTTTTGAGCCATCAACAAACTCAACCAACATACGCGGGTTCATATTTCGGCGCGTGGCTTCTTCCATGTAAGCGGATGGCACGGCATCAATATTGAGGGGATTATTCTTGCCCTTACCCGCTGCGATAATGGGGTAGCCGAGGCCAGTGACAAAATTAATCAGCTCCATGCAGGAGCTTGGCTCATCGCCAGCACCGAGGGAATAGACCACACCTAAGCGCTGGGCTTCATGCTGTAAAAATGCGCCAATGGTAACGTCGGCCTCGACATTCATCATGATCAAATGTTTGCCGTGTTCCATGGCGGTGAGACCGATAGCGGCCCCCACAGCAGGCCTGCCCGTTGCATCAATGATCACATCAATTTGGTCATTCGTGCAGACTTGCTGGGCATCTTGGGTGATCGCAATTTTTCCAGCATCCAATGCAGAATTAAATGCCGTTTTACTGTCAGTAAAAATATAGTTTTCAGGACTATGCCCTGCAATCTGCAACGCTTTTTTTGCAGCGCCGTCGCGATTTTCAGCAATAGCAGCGACCGTAATTCCCGTCATCTGTTGGCATTGGGTAACGATATCGGTTCCCATTTCACCGCAGCCAATCAAGCCAATCCGAATGGGACGACCAACTTTGTCCATGCGGCGCTTGAGATCGTTGACCAATCCGTCGGCAGCGCCAATTACTCTTTGGCCTTTGCCAACATTTAAACTTACCATCTGATGGCTCCTCGCCGAAACACTCAACTTTTCTTACTGATAGTTTTTAGTTTGGCAAAGTCAATCAGTGAAGAACTGCGTTAAGGTTTGAGCTGGTGTGCATTGGCAACCGCTTCGCGGTAGTTCGCAAGAAGTTCGGACAATATTGCATCCCAGCTGAAGCTTTTCGCGTGGACGCGTGCGGCGTTCCCAATTGACTTCCTGAGTGCAGGGTCGGCAGCTAGTTTTTCTAATTGATCGACGAAGCGATCGGTTTGTTTTGCATCAATCAGAAATCCGGTTTTGCCATTTATGATGATCGACCGACTACCGCTCGCATCAGCGCACACACACGCCAAACCGCTCGCGCAAGCTTCCAATGTGACATTGCCAAAAGTTTCGCTTTCACTTGGGAAAAAGAAGATGTCCGATGATGCATAAGCCCTGGAGAGGTCAGCGCCACCTTGGGTGCCAAGAGAGATCACATTGGGGGCTGCCTTCTTTAGATTTTCAAGCTCCGGTCCATCTCCCACAATAAGGGTGTGAAACTTCACCCCCCTGGCTTTCAAGCGCTGCAAAACGTCTGCAAACAAAACGGTGTTTTTTTCTTTGACCACACGGCTCGTGAAGTTAATCACAACATCAGTATCCGCAATGCCAAGGGATTGCCGCCACGCCATATCGCGTTTTTCTGGCGTGAACACATCGGTCTCCACGCCCCGTGACCAAATCCGAATATCATCTGAATATCCTGCCGCCGAGATGATATCTGCCATCGATTGCGAAGGCGGATAGACTTGCGCGCATTGACGATAGAAATGGCGCAAATATCGCTGCCCTAAGGTCTCCAGAAAACCGATTTTATAAAAAGATAGATAAGTATCAAACCGGGTGTGGAATGACGACACAACAGGAATGCCCGATTTTTTTGCAAACCTCAGCGCTTGGTAACCCAAAATATCCGGGATCGCGATGTGAAACAAATGTGGTTTGAATTCCGCCAGAGTTTTGCGAGCTGATGCCGGCAAGCCCGTTGCGACTAAATATTCAGGCCGGAAAGGTAGCGGGAAAGCTGGTACTTTAATGACTGTGCCAAAACTATCAAAAGCGGGTTTTGGACCCGTTGGAGCAAACACGAGAACTTCCACACCGCGCGAATGCAAAAATCGAACAAGGCGGTTAAGGGTCAGCGCAACGCCATCCCTAATGTAGTTGTAATTGCCCGTGAATAAAGCAATGCGGAGTGGCAGTTCGGACATAGCTAGCTCAGTTCTCATGTTTCGTTTTGCGCCAATCAATCAATCGTAAAGTAGAGATATATGACAAATCAATGACGGCGTTGCTTCGGGAGCAGAGTTTGGGTATTTCAGTGGATCAAAGTCTGTACTGAAAGACCACAGAACAAGGAAAGCTTCAAGTTCAACCTCTCACAAGCAATATAGCCCGTCAACAAAACGCCAAGTCTATCGCTTTGGCGTTTCCAACACGTTGGATATTGGCCAGTCCTCATGTCGGCGACAATCGCCAACTTCAAGCTTTGGCAGAAAACTGTGGCAGTGGGTTCCTGTTGAAAAAACTATCATTCAAGCAGAGCGAGCCAATTTTACGGATCATGGGTCGCGCCCGTCTTGCCGGGTTAACTGAGCATGGTATGACCGAGATCGACGGGCCAGCACCAGATCTTATCATTATGGCGGGACGCGCCAATGAGGCAATCGCACTGTGGATAAAAAAATATCGCAATCCTTTGGTCAAACTCATTTATGTTGGGTCACCTTGGAATAATCTCACACTTTTTGATTTAGTAATTGCGACGCCGCAATATCAAATTCCCGTCCGTGCAAACGTCTTGCATATCAATCTGCCATTACATGACATTGATCAGAACAAGCTAGCGGCCGCAAAAGCCGCGATGCGCTCAACCCTTGCTGAATTACCGCGCCCGATTACGGCTGTCTTCGTTGGTGGTCCCAGTGGCCCTTATGGTTTTTCGGCAGCGGCGGCACGTAGGCTCGGAGAAACGGCAAGCGAACACGCAAAAATACGAAACGGCTCTCTTGTGATTGCCACGAGTGCGCGTACACCGGAGGCGGTCAAGGATGCATTGTTCGCCGCAATCAGCGTGCCGTTTCATGGTGATCGTTTTGGTGAAAACACTTCACCGCATCTCTACTTTTCTTATCTGGAAGCTTCAACAGATATCATTGTGACTGCCGATAGCATTTCGATGATTGGAGAAGCTGTCTCGATGGCAAAACCAGTTGCCCTCTTTGATCCAGAGGATGATGTGTTCGCAATGCGACGCTCCGTTTTTTGGCGTGGGCGAAACATAGGTCAAACCTTATTTCGTTTAGCCATGAAGTTTGCGCCACCGCGCTGGAGCCGCGACTTGCGGATTGTTCATGAAATGACCAACACAGCTGGCTTGACATATTGGCTTGGTGATTATGCGCCGCTCAAAAACATGCCCGTAGATAGTGACATGCTGCGAACCGTAGACCGGATCAAACAACTCGTTCATAAAGCGGACCATGATTGATCGATTGCTTTCCAAATTTAAATTAGCCCGTGGGCGCGCGTGGCAAGCCTTCTTAAGACAAGCGGAACTTTTCGTTTATCTTGTCGCCGGATTTCCTATGGCGGTGCGCTATTTTAGGAAGACGGCCCCCTCTGATTCCGTAAACTATATCCATTGGTTTCATAGTAAGCGATTTTGGCGATTGCCTTTCGGGCCGCTAAAGGCGCTGATCGCGATTATGATCTGGCCGATTTTGTTAATCGTTGCGATTGGTGTTTTTACCGCCCGCAATGGTCAATACATTCAATCCACCAGAGGAATTTCTATTTTCAAGCAAATAACAACGCAAATTCAGGTTGCGGTTAAAAATTCAATTGCGCCATTCTGGTACTATATGTTTGAACTTTATGATGATGAGCGGCGAACCAAGGCTGGACTTTATCTTACAGCTCATGAAACGATTGGACCAGCTTTCACGGCACTTCAACCGCGTGATGGATCGGACCGACTTGCCGACAAAGTGACATTTGCAGCTCATTGTAAAAACCAAAATATTCGCGCTGTTCCCGTGTTTTTTCATGTGTCTGCAGGTGCCATTGTCGGTGGCGGAGAAGCCCCAAAATGCGATCTTTTTGTGAAGCCTCGGCAAGGCAATGGTGGGCATCATAGCGAACGTTGGGATTATGCTGAACCAGATCAATATCGCAACAGCCATGGAAAAGTTGAAACTTGGAATTCGTTGGTTGAAATCCTCTGCGCGCAGTCACTAACGCAAGATTTTATAGTGCAACCACGGTTGGAAAATCACCAGGCGTTAGCTGACATCAGCAACGGCGCTTTAGTCACCGCGCGCATTTTTACGATCCGCAATGAAGAAGGTCGGTTTGAAGCCACCAATGCAGCCTTCCGTATGGCAATTGGCAAAAACAATGTGGTCGATAACTTTCACCAAGGTGGACTAGCTACTGCAGTTGACCTGAAAACTGGCCGCATCGGCGAGGCCTCTGACATGGGCATAAAGCCTGGGGTTGGTTGGCGCACGCATCACCCCATCAGCGGGGTTCAATTTTCTGGTCGATATTTGCCAATGTGGGCGGATGCGGTTGCTCTTGCTGTTGCAGCTCACTACGGATTTCCACAACATATCATTGTGGGCTGGGATGTGGCGATGCTGGCTGACGGGGTTTGCATTATTGAAGGCAATGCCAAGCCTGACCTCGACATTCATCAGCGCGTTGAACGCGGTCCGCTCGGCTTACAACGGATCGCTGATCTTATCGCCTTTAATCTTAAGCGTTGCGAAGACGCTTAAACCAATCAAAATTGAGATAGCTCCAGAAAGCGCGCGGTTTTGCAACTGTCATCGCCGCTTGCCAAAACCGCCAAAATGCAAAACAAACAATGAGAGCATATGGCAGCCATAATGTAAGCCATGGCGATACCCCGTGCTCAGAAGTAAGGAACGCACCTTGATCCAAAATTTGATGAAAGACGATCAACAGTACAAACGCAAATCCAAAGCGCCCGCTTGATAAGCTACGACGTGGCCCAATTGCAAAGGGAACGGCCAATATGGGTAAAATTGGCAACAGTAAAATTCTCACAATTCGGCTGTGCAATTCAGCTTGCATTTTATTCAGATCAGATTTCGCTGGCGGCGCATCTTGTCGCTGAAACAATTCGGCAAGGGTGAGTTCGCGTTGATCAATACCGCGGCTTCGAAAAATCATTGCCGTGTCTCGGCCGAGCGGTATTTCAGATTGCGCGAAGCTGCCCCATTGGTGTGGCATTGCTCCATCGTCTTTAGGCGTATCAACTTTTAACCCACTCCCGAGAGACAGCCGCAGAACGGGACCGGTTTCTAAATTCTCTTCGAGCAAAACGCCAGATTTTGCAGTGTTGACAGTTGTTTGGCCACTGCCCGATTTTGAATTTTCGTCAAAAATAAAAATATGTTCAAAACTGTTTTGACCACGATTAATTTTGTCAATAATAATGGTGCGACCATCGGCATGCAGGAACACGCCCTCATCAACCAGGGCATAGACCGCAATGTTTTGCAGTTCATGCACCAACGCGCGGTACGCATAACGGCCGTGAGGCTGAAGCCATCCGATCACGACAAGAGAAAATGCGGCCAGCACAAATGAGAAAATTAAAGCCGGAACCAACATGCGTTGCAAACTGATGCCACTGGCCAACAACGCGTCAATACCGTTCTCGCGCGCCATCTTACCAAAACCCATCAGAACCGAAAGGTAAAGCGCGATAGGTATCGCAAAGCCTAGATTATAGGGTGTAAGATAGGCTAGCATTTCAAGCACAGTAAACAGCACATCGCCTTTGCCAAAGGTTTTATTCAGTACACTGACAATTCTTTCAACCAACAGAATCGTCAGCCCAATACACAAAACCGCGCCAAAAGGAGCGAGAATTTTGGTAGTTACATAACGATCTACAAGGCGGATGTTCATGGATTGGTTTATGACACAAAACTAAAGTTTGCGCAAAAACACGCTGCGAATGAGATGGTCATTCCCTTTGCGCAGAACCAAGTCAGCGCGCGGTCTGGTTGGCAATACATTTTCGCGCAAGTTAACAAGATTAATCGTCTCCCAAATGCGTAACGCAGTTGTTTTCGCCTCATCATCAGTTAGCGCAGAATAGCGATGAAAATATGACTTTGGATCGCGAAAAGCACCGTTTTTGAGAGAAAAGAAGCGATCAACATACCAATCTTGCAAATCGCTGATTTCGGCATCGATATAGATCGAAAAATCAAAAAAGTCAGAAACATTGGGAATACCGCGACCGTCCCGCGGCGGGCGTCCGGTTTGCAAAACGTTGATACCTTCTACGATGAGAATATCGGGTTGATCAATTGTGACAACTTCGCCCGGCAATACATCGTAACTGAGATGAGAATAAATTGGCGCAGTTACATTTCGCGTGCCCGCTTTAATGTCAGACATGAAACGCAAAATCGACGGCAGATCGTAGCTCTCTGGAAACCCTTTGCGGGCCATGAGGCCTTCGCGCTCAAGAATAGCATTTGGCATAAGGAAGCCATCAGTGGTGACGAGGTCTACTTTAGGATGATTGGTCCAACGCGAAAGAAGCCGGCGCAAAATCCGTGCAGTAGTGCTTTTACCAACAGCAACAGAACCGGCAATGCCGATAACATAGGGCACCTTGCGGTCATTGGTATGGAGAAAATTATTGGTGGCACGGAAAAGTTTTTGGGTGGCGGCGACATAAAGATTGAGGAGGCGCGAGAGCGGCAAATAAATCGCTTCAACCTCAGCCAAATTCACGCGATCATTAAGTCCGCGCAATTCATCGAGATCGGCCTGCGTCAATGTCATCGGCGTGTCACGGCGCAAGCTCGACCATTCTTCACGATCTAAACGGCGGAATGGGGAAACTTCGCGGGCAAGATTTTCCATTTGGATTAGCCTTCGTTCTTTCGGCTGGCTTTTTCAGCAAGGCCGCTCACACCTTCGCGCCGAGCAAGTTCAGCCATGACGCTTTCAAGGGATACATCGCTGGCCGCCAGCAATACTAATAAATGATATAGAACGTCCGCGGCTTCCGCAGTGGTATGCACTTTGTCTTTTAGAACAGCTGCAATAGCGAGCTCGACCGCTTCTTCACCAAACTTCTTGGCGCATTTTTCAACACCATGGGACAGGAGTTTGGCGGTATATGATTGATCGGGCGACGCGTTTCGCCGCTTAAGAATTTCCGCATTCAATTGGTTTAAAACGTCAGACATGATTTTCCCCCGTCATGCGCATTGGAATGCCTGCTTTGGCCATATGGGCTTTGGCTTGGCCAATCGTGTAAGTTCCGAAATGAAAGATCGAAGCAGCGAGAACCGCCGTGGCATGACCATCTCTGACGCCCGCTACTAAATGATCTAAGTTACCAACCCCACCTGAGGCAATGACGGGGACACTGACTGCATCGGCGACGGCTCTGGTCAATGGCAGGTTGAAGCCCTGCCCGGTGCCGTCTCTATCCATTGATGTAAGTAGTATTTCGCCAGCACCTAGGCTTGCCACTTCGCGGGCAAACTCCACGGCTTCAATGCCAGTTTCGCGTTTGCCACCATGAGTGAATATTTCAAAACGGCCCGGTGCCACCTCTTTGGCATCAATGGCCACGACAATGCATTGGCTGCCGAATTTTGTCGCGGCATGTTTCACAAATTGTCGGTCACTAACGGCCGCAGAATTGATTGAAACTTTATCCGCACCAGCCAAAAGCAAGTTTCGAATATCGTCAAGGGTGCGAACGCCGCCGCCAACAGTGAGTGGCATAAAGCATTCGGCAGCAGTGCGCCGGACGACATCCAGCATCGTGCTACGATTTTCAAGCGTTGCCGCAATATCAAGAAAGCAAAGTTCATCGGCCCCGGCTGCGTCATAAGCTTTGGCACATTGGACGGGATCACCTGCATCGCGGAGATCAACGAAGTTCACACCCTTTACAACGCGGCCGTCTTTGACATCAAGGCAAGGAATAATCCGAGCTTTCAGCATCAGCGACCTCCAGACACACGAATAGTGGTTCCTGTGATGTAAGAAGCCGCATCGCTGAGCGCGAACATTATGGCAGCTGCAACTTCTTCGGCACTGCCCGCTCGCTTCATTGGGATCATCGGCATCATGCGCGCAACGCGGCCGGGCTCTTCTGTAGAGCGGGCATGAATCTCGGTTTCGGTGAGGCCGGGAGCCACACCAATCACCCGAATATTTTCTTCGGCTACTTCACGACCAAGTCCAATGGTGAAGGAATCCACCGCGCCTTTGCTGGCCGCATACCAAGTGTATTCGCCGGGGCTACCAAGTGTTGCCGCACCTGACGACACATTCACAATTACACCACCTTTGCCGCCATGGCGCGTCGACATGCGTTTTACAGCTTCGCGCGCGGCAAAGATTGTACCGTTCACATTGATGGCGATGGTGTCCATTATGACTTGCGGATCGGCGGCATCTAAGCGGGAAGATTTGCCCGTTATGCCAGCGCTATTAACGAGGGCAGTGATCGGCCCAAATGCGTTTTCTGTTTCATCAAAAAGGCGGATTACGTCGGCCAGTTTTGATACATCGCCGGGGATGGCAATGGCTTTAGCTCCGGTCGCTTTGATGTCATCGACCAATTTTACTGCGGCAGACTTATCACTCACATAATTGATAGCAACAGCATAGCCCGCGCGCGCCGCGAGAGTTGCCGTGGCAGCGCCAATGCCGCGTCCACCGCCCGTGATCAGCAGAACTTTATCGTTCATGATTTCAATCCCGCCAAGAGTTGCAACGCTTCGCCGGCGTTCAATCTGCCATCATACAGGGCGCGTCCCGTTATGGCGCCAGTTAGTTTTTTGGCATCGGGCTCTAACATGCGCTTTACATCTGCAATTGAAGCGAGGCCGCCGGATGCGATGACAGGGATGGAAACGGCATCGGCGAGAACTAAAGTTGATGGCCAATTGATGCCAGCCAAAATACCATCGCGATCAATATCCGTGTAGATAATAGCCGCGACCCCTGCCCCTTCAAATTTTTGTGCGAGTTCGATGACACCAAGAGAAGAGGCCTCGGCCCAACCCTCTACAGCAACAAATCCGCCCTTGGCATCGATACCGACGGCAATTTTTCCGGGAAATAATTTGCAGGCTTCTTTCACAAGCTCAGGATTGCGGACCGCCACTGTTCCAAGAATGACGCGGGCTAAGCCTTTATCAAGCCAGCTTTCGATATGCGCCAAGGTACGAATACCTCCGCCCAACTGAACTGGATTCGTAGTGGCTTTGAGAATGGCTTGGACGGCTGCACCATTAACCGATTGACCTTCAAATGCACCATTGAGGTCAACAACATGCAACCATTGAAAGCCTTGGTCTTCAAAGATTTTTGATTGGGCAGCAGGGTCATCATTATAGACAGTCGCCTGTGCCATATCGCCAAGCTTGAGCCTAACACATTGCCCGTCTTTAAGGTCGATAGCGGGGAAAAGGATCATGGTTTCCATCTCAAGAAATTGGCGATGAACATGAGGCCAAGGGTTTGGCTTTTTTCGGGGTGAAACTGTGTGCCGACCATATTATCATATCCCACTATCGCTGTGATCTCGCCACCGTATTCGGAAGTGGCGATGACGTCATCGGGCAGCATAGGGTCCATATGATAGCTATGCACGAAGTAGGCGTGGTGACCTTCATCGCCCGTGAGAATGCCATCCAACAAGGCGTGTTGGCAGTGGGGCGTAATGGTGTTCCAACCCATGTGCGGAATTTTTAAAGTGGGATCATCGAGAATGATCGGTTGTACATCGCCAGCGATCCAGCCCAAGCCCGGGGTGGTTTCATGTTCTAGCCCGCGCGTGGCCATGAGCTGCATGCCGACGCAAATTCCTAAAAATGGTTTACCCTTGGTGATCACCTGTTCTTGCAAGGCTTGGCGCATGCCGGGGATGGCGTACAGGCCATGGCGGCAATCTTTGAACGCACCAACACCGGGCAAAACAATCCGGTCGACTTTTTCTAGTTCCTCAGGCTTCGATGTGACAATAATTTTGCCTTTGTAACTTTGCTCGCGCGCAACCCGTTCAAAGGCTTTGGCAGCCGAATGCAAATTGCCGGAACCATAATCGATGATGGCAACAGTCATGATTTTTTCTCAGATGCAAAAAACCGGAGTACGGACATTAGCCTGCTAGCGAACCTTTGGTGGAAGGAATGCGCTCTCTTTGGCGGGGATCAATTTCCAAAGCCTCACGCAATGAACGCGCCAAAGCTTTAAAGCAGGCTTCAGCAATGTGATGGCAATTTGCGCCGTGCTGCAATGTAACATGCAAGGTGACGCCAGCGTTCATCGCAAAAGCTTGGAACCATTCCCGCACGAGCTCTACATCGAATGTGCCAATTTTGTCGCGCGGAAAATCAACATTGAACACAAGGAATGGCCGCCCAGAAACGTCAAGTGCAACCTGAACCAAAGTGTCGTCCATCGGCAACAAGCATGAGGCAAAACGCTTTATACCTTTGCGGTCACCAAGCGCTCTAGCAATAGCTTGGCCTATTGCAATGCCAGAATCTTCTGCCGAGTGATGATCGTCGATATGAAGATCACCGTTCACCCGGACAGTCATATCAATCAACGAATGACGCGCCAATTGCTCCAACATATGATCGAGAAAACCAATACCGGTTTTGATGTCATAAACGCCTGTACCATCAAGATTGATGGTGGCGGAAACGGCGGTTTCGGTGGTTTTGCGGTCAATCGTGGCTTGGCGCATGGCTTTTGTCCCTCAGAATGTGGCGCTCTTAGCAGATGCAACATAAATTGACCAGAATAGGTTTAGGGCCATGGTTTACGATTGCCACAATCAGCACTTTTCATTCGGGCAAGACATGCTTACATGACAGGAAGACGAAGAGGAATTGAGATGAGCGATCCAACGAATTGGCATGGCACGACGATTTTAACCGTGCGCAAAGGTGGCAAAGTTGTCATCGCAGGCGATGGTCAGGTGAGCCTCGGGCAAACTGTAATCAAAGGCAATGCCCGCAAAGTCAGGCCTTTGGGCTCGACCGGTGTGATCGCTGGCTTTGCGGGTGCCACTGCGGATGCTATGACTTTGTTTGAGCGGCTGGAAGCGAAGCTTGAGCAATTTCCACATCAATTGACAAGGGCATGTGTTGAGCTTGCCAAAGATTGGCGTACCGATCGGTACTTGCGCCGCCTTGAAGCCATGATGATCGTTGCAGACAAAAATGTGTCGCTGGTTTTGACCGGAACGGGTGATGTGCTCGAGCCTGAACATGGTGTTATTGCGATTGGTTCGGGTGGAAATTATGCGCTGGCCGCGGCGCGGGCTTTGATTGACACCGATATGACAGCGGAAGAAATCGCGCGCAAAGCTATGGCCATTGCGGCTGAGATTTGTGTTTATACGAACGGCAATCTCACCATTGAAAGTTTGGATGCATGAGTAAGTATGATGCAGATTTTAAAGTGAGCGGCGCTGATTTGGAGCAAGCAGTGAGTGCGGGCATCTTATCAGAAAAACATGCTGATGCTTTGGTTGCATTTGTGGCGCGGCCGGAAAAGATGAGCAATGCCGATGAGGAACAGTTTCGCTTCATCTCCGGCTTCAATGATATTTTTGTGACCATTGGTGCTGTATTGTTTTTATGGGCTTTGGTGTTTTTACTCGGCGGCACGGGACCCGGCGCATTTGTCGTGGCGGCAGCGGCTTGGGGGCTTGCTGAGATATTTACAAAGCGGAAGCGGCAAGCATTGCCCAGTATTGTTTTGTTGATCGCATTTAGCTTAGCGACATTTTTTGGCATTGCATCAGTTTTGCAAGGTTTTGTTACAGACTTTGATTTTGATGTTACGGCTGACAATGCGTGGACGTTTGCGCTGAGCGGTTTACTTGCAGCGGCTGCAATTTATCTGCATTGGATGCGGTTTCAGGTGCCAATTACAGTTGCTGCTGGGAGTGCCGCTTTAACAGTAACTATCGTTGCTATTCTTGAAAGCGTTTTACCTAATAGCATTGAGAAATTTGGTTTACCGATTTTTGGCATTATCGGTTTGGCGATTTTTGCTCTCGCCATGCGCTTTGATTTATCGGATCGCGCCCGGATCACACGGCGCACTGATATTGCGTTTTGGCTCCATATGCTGGCCGCACCAATGATCATTCATCCCTTGGTCAATGGCCTTACAACTGTTTCCACGATGACGCCGCGCGATGCTAGCATCATCTTTGGACTATTTGTTGGGATTAGCATCATTGCGCTTATTGTTGATCGCCGGGCTTTGTTGGTCTCGTCGCTGTCTTATCTCGGCTATGCTGTTGGTAGTTTATTGCTCGGGAGCAACTTTGGTTCACAAACTTTTGCCGTCGCCATCCTTGCTGTAGGTGCAATTGTTTTGATCCTCTCGATTGCTTGGCAACCATTGCGAAAGATTATTATGGGATTACTGCATCCAGCTATTACGCAGCGGGTGCCGATTGCTAATTGATTCCGCGCGTATCAACTTTATCCCTTTGCATGAAAATCATCGCGACATGCTGCGCGCATGGGTTAGCTCACCGCATGCTCAAATGTGGTGGGGCGACCCTGATGAAGAACTTGCACTTATCTTTGATGATGCTGATGATTTCGAGCCTTACATTGCTTATATTGACAATCAACCGATTGCTTACATTCAGGCGTGGTGGCCGAGTAAGCATCCTGATTTGCTATGGCAACATGCGATGACGTCAGACACGCGCGGCATTGATATTACTATTGGTTATGAAGCTAATTTGGGTCGAGGATTTGGCTCAAGCATTGTGAAAGCATTTGCAAATCGCCTGTTTGCGCAAGGTGCCAAACGCCTGATCATTGATCCCGACATTACCAACACCCGCGCCATTGCCGCTTATAAAAAAGTCGGCTTTATCGCTTACAACACGTATACAACCGGCGAAGGTACTGATCTTCTGATGGAACTTATTCCTGCTGAATTTAAGAGGACGACATGACAGATTTTTCACCACGCGAGATCGTATCAGAACTTGATCGCTATATTGTGGGCCAGACGGATGCGAAACGGGCAGTGGCTATTGCTTTGCGTAATCGCTGGCGGCGGAAGCAACTCAGCGGGCAAATGCGCGAAGAAATTGTGCCGAAGAACATATTGATGATCGGGCCTACTGGCGTTGGCAAAACTGAAATTGCACGACGGTTGGCCAAGCTTGCGCAAGCACCGTTTATTAAAGTGGAAGCGACGAAATTTACCGAAGTTGGCTATGTTGGACGCGATGTGGATCAGATCATCCGTGACCTGCTTGAAGCGGGCATTGCTTTGATCAAAGCGGCTAAGCGGAAGGATGTGGAAGCGGCAGCGCATCTTCACGCTGAGGCGCGGGTTTTGGATGTGCTCGTTGGCGAGAATGCCTCAGAAGCTACCAAAGAAAGCTT
>JAYUOP010000305.1:0-2240 GCA_043760745.1 Hyphomicrobiales bacterium | reverse complement strand
AGACTCTATGAAGTCGCCGTGTCGGTCTCAGGTGGCCGGATTATCCGGGTAACAGCCGTTTAAAACCGCTTCATAAAATTTGTATCGCACTGCAACATCAGCTATAGCACCCGCATATGATAATATCAGAAGGTGCTTATATGTCCCTCGACAGCTTCAAATCCCGCAAAACCCTCAAAGTTGGCTCTAAAACCTACACTTATTTCAGCTTGAAAGCGGCAGAGAAGAACGGGCTGAAGGGCATTTCGCAATTGCCATTTTCATTGAAAGTGGTTCTCGAAAATCTGCTGCGTTTTGAGGATGGTCGCACCGTCACTAAAGCCAGCATCGAAGCCGCCGCAAAATGGCTTTCCAATAAAGGCAAAGAAGAAGCTGAAATCGCCTTCCGCCCAGCACGCGTTTTGATGCAGGATTTTACCGGCGTGCCAGCCGTTGTTGACCTTGCAGCCATGCGCGACGGCGTGAAACAACTGGGCGGCAAAGCCCAGCAAATTAATCCGTTAGTGCCCGTTGATCTAGTGATCGACCATTCTGTGGTTGTCGATAGTTTTGGCAACAACAAATCTTTGGCCGCCAACGTAAAGCGCGAATATGAGCAAAACCAAGAGCGCTATAAGTTCCTCAAATGGGGCCAAGGCGCATTTGAAAATTTCCGCGTGGTGCCTCCAGGCACTGGCATCTGTCACCAAGTAAACCTCGAATATCTCGCCCAAACCGTTTGGACCAAAATTGAAAAAGTAAAAGGCAAAACGGTCACTACCGCTTATCCTGATACGCTTGTGGGCACAGACAGCCATACGACGATGGTGAACGGTCTTGGCGTTTTGGGCTGGGGCGTGGGAGGCATTGAAGCCGAAGCCGCCATGCTCGGCCAACCACAATCCATGTTGCTGCCAGAAGTCATCGGCTTCAAGATGACTGGTAAATTGAAAGAAGGCGTGACCGCAACAGATCTCGTATTGCTCGTCACGCAAATGCTGCGCAAGAAAGGCGTGGTCAATAAATTCGTCGAATTCTACGGCGCTGGCCTTCACTATCTAACATTGGCTGACCGCGCGACGATAGCCAACATGGCTCCAGAATACGGCGCAACTTGTGGCTTCTTCCCTGTCGACAGCGTGACGCTCGATTACTTGAAACTCTCCGGCCGCAAGAATGACCGCATCGCGTTGGTCGAAAAATATTGCAAGGCGCAAGGTCTGTTTGCAACCAAGTCTGATCCAGTATTCACCGATACTCTGGAGCTTGATCTCTCAACCGTAGTTCCCGCCATGGCTGGCCCCAACCGCCCAGAAAAGTTTGTACCATTGGGCGATATTAAATCAGGCTTCCAATCAGCACTCGACGCACCAAAAGACAAGGCAGGTTTTGCTAAAACTGGCGAACAAGCCAAGCGTGTCAAAGTCGAAAACAAGAATTTCGATTTAGGCCATGGCGATGTGGTCATCGCCGCCATCACCTCATGCACCAACACATCAAACCCATCGGTGCTTATTGCCGCCGGATTGTTGGCACGTAAAGCAGCAGCCCTCGGCATCACATCAAAGCCGTGGGTGAAAACATCTTTCGCGCCAGGTTCGCAAGTGGTGTCCGAATATATGAACAAAGCGGGCTTGCAAAAAGACCTCGACAAGATTGGCTTTAACTTGGTGGGTTATGGCTGCACCACCTGCATCGGCAACTCCGGCCCGCTTGATCCAGCGATTTCAAAAGCCATCAATGACAACGGCATCGTCGCATCCGCCGTCATCTCCGGCAACCGCAATTTCGAAGGCCGCGTATCACCCGACGTGCAAGCCGCTTATTTAGCTTCGCCGCCTCTGGTCGTGGCTTATGCATTGGCAGGTTCAACACAAATTGATCTGACCACCCAGCCACTTGGCCACGACAAAAAAGGCAAACCCGTCTATTTAAAAGACGTGTGGCCAACCAACAAAGAGATCGAAACATTCACCAATAAGAATGTGAAGTCATCAATGTTCAAAAAGCGTTATGCCGATGTTTTCAAGGGCGATAAAAACTGGCGCGCCGTTTCCACGACCAAAGGCGAAACCTATGCCTGGGATAACAAAAGCACCTATGTGCAAAACCCACCTTATTTCGTAGGCATGACCAACACGCCAAAGCCAGTAACCAATGTTTCTTCGGCCCGCATCTTGGGATTGTTCGGCGATAAAATCACCACCGACCACATCTCACCCGCAGGCTCGATCAAAGCCGCTTCCCCCGCTGGCAAATAT
>JAYUOP010000304.1:0-5405 GCA_043760745.1 Hyphomicrobiales bacterium | reverse complement strand
TTGCCTGTTTGACTGCCATTCCTGTGGGCCTCGCCATGGGCATGAGCAGGGTTATGCGCGGTATTTTTGACCCACCGATTGAATTCTATCGCCCAGTGCCACCACTTGCCTATTTGCCACTCATGATCGTTTGGTTTGGCATTGGCGAGCTCTCAAAAGTCCTCCTGATTTTCTTAGCGATCTTTGCGCCTGTCGCCATTGGCACCCGCTCAGGTGTTCGCTCTGCCGCAATTGAACAAGTTCATGCGGCTTACTCATTGGGGGCCACACCTTGGCAAGTCTTGACGCAAGTCATTCTGCCAGCGGCCCTTCCTGAAATCATTACGGCCACGCGGATTGGCATGGGCGTGGGTTGGACCACATTGGTTGCCGCCGAAATGGTTGCCGCCACCAGCGGCATTGGCTTCATGGTGCTTTCCGCGTCACAATTCTTGCAAACTTCAACCGTGATCATGGGCATCTTTATCATTGCCGCAATCGCCTATGCGTTTGATCTTTTGATGCGCTTTCTCGAACGCAAACTCGTGCCTTGGAAAGGCCGCGCTTAGCCGCATAAATTTTCTCGGCGTTAAACAACATCGGCAGCGCAAAACCAGTGTAATGATAGCCTTTGCAGGGATGGTGACGCGGCGCTGCTCTCATCCCAAATGATAAATAAATTCCCTATTTGGCTTTTTCACTCTTTTTTCATCATTAAGTCTGACATACGCCTATCAGGAATTGACATTTAACTCGCAATCGACTTTATTTAGCGGTCATGGCGAAGGCAACAATTGAAGATGTGGCGATGCAGGCGGGGCTAAGTGTGGCCACGGTGGACCGGGTTTTGAACGGGCGCGCAGCGGTTCGTCCGCAAACATCAGCGCGTGTACAAGAGGCTATTCGTTATTTGAATTTTCAACCAGATCGGTTGGCGGCGCGATTGGCCAAGGGTCGCGAATATCGCTTCTGTTTTGTTTTGCCAGAAGGCAATAATCATTTCATGCTCGATCTTGCGGATCATATCCGCTCAATCACAACTCTGATGGCGCAGGAAAAAATCGTCGTCGATTTGCGGCTAACGGACGTGTTCACGGCAACAGCTCTGGCAGAAACACTTGATAGCATTGGCGAGAATTATGACGGCGTGGCGGTCGTTGCTCTTGATCATCCGCGGGTGCGTGAAGCGATTAACGGTTTGGTGGCGCGTGGGGTTGATGTGGTAACACTTGTGTCCGATGTGCCGGGATCACAGCGCAGTCATTTTGTTGGCATTGATAATGCTGCAGCGGGCCGGACAGCAGCCACTTTGATGGGGCGCTATTTGGCCGGGCGAAAGGGCAAGGTTGGATTGATTGCGGGTTCCATGTCCCTTCGCGATCATATCGAACGGCAGTTTGGCTTTGAACAAGTCATCATGCATGAATATCCTGAGCTTGCACTCTTGCCAGTGCGCGAAGCGCGTGATGATTGGCATGAGGTTGAGCGGATCGCCGAGCAATTGCTTTCGACCCATAACGATCTCATCGGTATTTACAATGTAGGCGGTGGGCAAAAAGGTATTGTGAATGCTTTGAACCGCACCGGGAAAGCAAGTGCTGTGGTTTATATCGCGCACGAGCTTGGCGAACATACCCGCGCTGCTCTCGTGGATGGTGCTATTTCCGCAATCATTAATCAAGATGCTGGACACGAGGTGCGAAGTGCAGTTCGTGTGTTGATGGCCAGAGCCGATAAGACCCCGCTCAACGCTGCGATGGAACGCATTCGGATTGATATTTTTGTGAGAGATAATTTGCCATGAGGACATGCTGATGTATTTAGGATTAGACTTTGGAACGTCTTCTGTGAAAGGCGTTTTGATCGACGGGACGCAAAAGATATTGGCGAGTGCCACTGCGCCGCTCAAGGTATCGCGCTTGCATTCCGGTTGGTCTGAGCAGAACCCGGAGGACTGGTGGAAGGCCGCCAACAGTGTGGTCAAAGCCCTTGGCAAGCTGAAACCAAAAGCAGTTGCAGGGGTTACGGGAATTGGGCTTTCTGGGCAGCAACATGGCGCTACTTTGCTTGATAAAAATGGGAAGGTTTTACGGCCATGTATTTTATGGAATGATGCGCGGAGCTTTGTTGAGTGCAAGGATATTTTGACGAATGAGCCAGATGCATTAGAGATTTCTGGCAATATTCCATTGGCGGGTTACACGGCGCCTAAACTTTTGTGGGTGGAAAAACACGAGCCCAAGATTTTTGCACAAGTGGCCAAGGTGCTGTTGCCGAAGGACTACATTCGCTTTCGGATGACGGGGGATTACGCTTCTGACATGTCAGATTCATCGGGCACTTATTGGCTCGATATTGCTAAACGCACGTGGTCTGATGCGCTGCTCAAAGCGGGCCATATGCGGCGGGATCAAATGCCACAGTTGTTTGAAGGCACGGATGCAACAGGGAAATTGACGGTGGCCGTTGCGAAGGCTTGGGGCATGCCATTGCGGCCTGTGGTGGCTGGTGGTGGTGGCGACAATGCGGCGTCTGCTTGTGGCATTGGTGCTGTCAGAGATGGCGCTGCATTTGTGTCCATTGGAACTTCCGGCGTATTGTTTGTTTCAAATGATCGATACAGTCCAAATGCCGCTGAAGCGGTGCATGCATTTTGCCACGCGGTTCCGGGAACCTGGCATCAGATGGGGGTTATTCTTTCGGCCACCGCAAGTTTGGAATGGCTGTCTGGGGTTCTCAAAACACCGGCAGCACAATTGACCAAGGCTTTAGGCAACGCATTAACTGGCCCCTCCTCCGCATTATTCCTTCCTTATCTTTCTGGCGAACGCACGCCGGTTGGCGATAGCGAAGTAAGAGGTGTTATGATGGGGCTTGGTCATGAGACCAATGCCAAAGTGATGACGCATGCGGTGCTTGATGGGGTGGCATTTGCGGTGCGCGATAGTCTTGAGGCATTGGCCGCTGCGGGCACGAAGATCAAACGCGTTATGGCGGTTGGCGGGGGTACAAATTCCGAGCTCTGGCTAAAAATTATGGCTACGGTTTTGGGCGTGCCAATTGATCTTCCTGCCGCTGGCGACATTGGCGGGGCTTTTGGTGCAGCCCGTATGGGATTGATAGCGGCGACGGGGAAATCTTACAAATCAGTGTGTACGCAACCCAAGATTTCCAAAACTATTATGCCAGAAAAGAAGGCTACGAAAGCCTATGAAACCGCCTATCAAAATTATCGTAAAATCTATCCAGCCATCACAGGAATAAAATTATCATGAAAAAATTCTATTCAATACATGAGCCGATTAAGTTTGAAGGTCCTCAAACCAACAATGATTTAGCCTTTCGCTATTACAATCCTGATCAGAAAGTCCTTGGCAAAACCATGCGCGAACACTTGCGTTTTGCGGTTTGCTATTGGCACACCTTATGTTGGCCGGGTGGCGATCCATTTGGCGGTGAAACATTTATGCGGCCTTGGCATCACAATGCTGATCCCATGGCCGCAGCAAAAACCAAAACTGAAGTTCTGTTCGAAACTTTACGGCTTTTGGATATCGACTATTTTACATTTCATGATCTCGATATTGCACCGGAAGGAAACTCACTGCAGGAGTTTAATGGCAATGTAACGGCTATTGCCAAGATTCTTGAAAAGGGCATGGCCAAGAACAATAAGAAGCTGTTGTGGGGCACGGCCAATATGTTCTCCAATCGCCGCTTTATGGCGGGTGCAGCCACGAACCCCGATCCCGATGTGTTTGCCTATTGCGCAGCGCAGGTAAAACATGCGCTCGACGTAACTCATGATTTAGGCGGTGAAAACTATGTGATGTGGGGTGGGCGCGAAGGTTATGAATCGCTCATCAACACAAACATTGGTCATGAACTGAAACAAGCTGGGCGGTTCTTGTCCTTGGTGGTCGAATATAAACACAAGATTGGTTTCAAAGGTCCAATCCTGATTGAACCGAAACCGAAAGAACCATCAACGCATCAATATGATTATGATGTTGCGTCGATCTATGGTTTGTTGAAATCATATGGTCTCGAAAATGATGTTAAAATGAACATTGAACAAAATCACGCGATTTTGGCTGGCCATACATTTGAGCATGAAATAGCCCTTGCCTCTTCGCTAGGAATTTTCGGATCTCTCGATTTGAACCGTGGTGGTTATCAAGTGGGATGGGACACCGATCAATTTGCGATGAATGTGCCTGAGCTTACCCTCATGATGTTGGAAGTTATCAAGGCTGGTGGGTTCACCACGGGTGGCATGAATTTTGACGCTAAAGTAAGGCGGCAATCGATTGATCCTGATGATCTGCTTTATGCCCACGTGGCCTCAATGGATGCTTGTTCACGCGGGCTTTTGAATGCTGCGAAGATTATTGAAACTGGTAAAGTTTCCGCAGCGGTTGACCAGCGCTATGCAAAATGGGGCACGGCTGAAAACCAAGCCATGCTCGCCGAAGGTGCAACACTTGATGGTATTGCGGCAAGGGTCCATGAAAACAAAATCGAACCGCAGCCGGTTTCGGCACGGCAGGAATATATTGAAGGCTTGTTGAACAACGTTTGAAGTGGAGAAACCAAAAAATGGCAATGAACATTAAAGGCCCAGCAATTTTTCTGGCGCAGTTTGCGGGCGATAAGGCCCCGTTTAATTCCTTTGACGCGATCACCAAATGGGCGGGCTCATTAGGCTACAAAGGCGTGCAGGTTCCAACCTGGGATTCACGGCTTTTTGATTTAGCAAAAGCCGCATCAAGCAAAACCTATTGCCAAGAACTGATTGGCATTGCCAAAAATAACGGCGTTGAGATCACTGAACTTTCCACCCATTTGCAGGGCCAATTGATTGCAGTTAACCCCGCTTATGATGAAGCTTTTGATGCCTTCGCACCGAAAGAAGTACATGGTAATCCAAAGGCCCGCCAAGCTTGGGCAACCAAGCAAATGTTGCTCGCTGCGAAGGCTTCGAAAAACTTGGGGCTGACGTCAACGGTGTCCTTCACCGGCGCATTGGCATGGCCATATGTTTATCCTTGGCCACAGCGGCCACAAGGCTTAATCGAAACTGCATTTGGTGAATTGGCCAAGCGCTGGAAACCGATCCTTGATGCCTATGATGATGCGGGCGTTGATGTGGGTTATGAAATCCACCCCGGCGAAGATGTGTTTGATGGTGCAACTTTTGAGATGTTCTTGGATGCGCTTAAGGTCCACAAGCGTTGCCAGATCAACTACGACCCCTCACATTTTGTGCTCATGCATTTGAATTATTTGGACTTCATTGACATCTATCATGAGCGAATTTGCGCTTTCCATGTGAAGGACGCCGAACTTAATCCAACGGGTCGGCAGGGTGTATATTCTGGCTATCAGCCATGGATCAATCGGGCTGGCCGGTTCCGCTCTTTGGG
>JAYUOP010000303.1:0-14503 GCA_043760745.1 Hyphomicrobiales bacterium | reverse complement strand
ACAGGCGCTTTGCTGTCCGCATGCTGGAAGCGGGAGGAGACGCTGTTTATTGCAGCGGCGGCCTCGACACTGTGCGGTTTCTCGCAGAAGATCACATTCCAGTTGTTGGGCATGTTGGCCTTGTACCGTCGCGTGCCACATGGACAGGTGGTTTCAAAGCGGTTGGGAAGACTGCTGCATCGGCACTCGCCCTTTTTGAAGAGTGCAAGGCCTATGAAGCAGCTGGAGCTTTTGCAGTTGAGATTGAAGTTGTCCCCGTCGAAGTCGCAACCGAAATCAGTAAACGCATAAAACTATTGTTGTGGTCCATGGGATCGGGAGCAGGCTGCGATGCGCAATATCTATTTGCCGAAGATATTCTCGGCACAAATCGCGGTCACATGCCTCGGCATGCAAAAGTCTACCGCAACTTTGCAGCTGAATTTGACAAGTTGCAAACAGAGCGTGTTAAAGCATTCTCGGAATACATCGCTGACGTAAAGTCAGGTGCTTACCCGCAGGATGCCCATGTGGTTCGGATGCCGCCAGCCGAGTTGACGGCATTTGCAGCGGGCCTCAAGTCATAAATTGAGATGATAGTTTTGGAATGAGGTCGACCTAACTGCTTCAAACTACAGCTCAACATAGTTTCTCCCCGAAGTGGCAATTCTCTTGTAGACGGCATGAAAACTTCCGCGTGTCCATTCAATTGCAGTTTTTGAACTTAGTAACGAATTCTATTGCCAGTTTTTTCGTCGAAAAGATAAATGCGATCGCGTAAAAACGTGAATGAGATGGGGGTGTCAATCGCTTGTTTGAATGTGCGAGAGCCTTTGGCCACCACGAGTTGTTCGCCCGCCCATGCTGTTACCAAGGTGAGATCTCCAGTTGGCTCTAAAGAATAAAGCTTGGATGTGATATTGCTCCCCTTGTTGGCGCTGATTTCCATATCTTCCGGTCGGATTCCTAATACAACATTTTCGTGTGATGCTTTTCCAAGGCCCTTCACTTCTGTATTGGCGCCTGTGAATACACCATTTTGCAGTGATCCCTTGATCAAGTTCATAGGTGGTGAGCCAATAAACCCGGCCACAAAAATATGTGCGGGATCATTATAAACTTCGTCGGGCGTGCCAAGTTGCACGATCTTACCTTTGTGCATCACAGCAATTCGATCTGCCAAGGTCATGGCTTCGATCTGATCATGCGTGACATAAACTGTTGTGGTTTCAAGTTGGCGTTGAATGTGTTTCAATTGCCCGCGCATCGACAGACGCAATTTTGCATCTAAATTCGACAGCGGCTCGTCCATCAGAAACACTTGCGGCTGACGCACAATGGCGCGAGCCAAAGCAGCGCGTTGACGTTGACCGCCTGAAAGGGCGCGCGGCTTTCGCTCCAGATATTCACCGAGTTCCACCATATCAGCGGCTTTGCGCACTAGCCTATCATGATCAGCTTTCGGTATGCCTCGCATACGTAGTGGAAAGCGAATGTTTTCATAAATCGTCATATTTGGATAAAGCGCGTATGATTGAAACACCATGGCCACGTCGCGGTCACGCGCATCCACATCGGTTACGTCTTCGCCATCGATTTCAATTTTGCCACCAGTGGGTTCTTCTAACCCAGCAATCATGCGCATGGTGGTGGTCTTGCCGCAGCCTGAAGGCCCAAGAAAAACTATGAATTCCTTGTCCTTTATCTCAAGGTCAATGCCATCCACGCCAATAAAGCTTCCCCAAGCGCGCGTGATTCCGTGCAGTTTAATGTCAGCCATAATCCTACCTTGCGTTTCGCGTTTTTTCTTACTTCATAATCGCCCAGCCTCATAATGCAACATTATTAATTCACCAAAGACATAAGACGCGTTGCAAATAATACGATATTGCCAGATGGGAGTAAAATTCGTCGCATTAAATCGATATTTTCACCGGAATGCATTCGAGTTCAATAATTTTACAAGATTTCATTTATATTACATATTGACATTGCTAAGCATAAAAGTATCTATAGCACCGATCGCAAGTAGGTATTTTTTGGAAGTGAAAACAATCGTGAACAATGCTCAAAAAATTCACGGACCAGCAACCGGCCTCGCAATTGATCTTAAAAAACGTATGGCGCAATTAGGCAGGCCCATTCGTATCGGGCTGATTGGCTCTGGCGAAATGGGCACGGATATTGTGACGCAATGCGATCACATGCCGGGTATAACCGTGGCGGCAATTGCTGAAATCAATATCGATGCCGCAAAGAAGGCGCTAAAAATTGCCGGGCGCGCTGTTGAATCCACCGCAGTTGTTGATAACAAAGCCAAATTTGTAACCGCCCTCGAAAATGGTCAGACTGCTCTCACCAACGATGCGCAAATGATTTGCACCAGTGATCAGATTGACGTGATTATTGATGCCACTGGCCGCCCCGCTGTGGGTGCTGCAATTGGTCTTACGGCCATGGAGCACGGCAAACATCTGGTCATGATGAATGTTGAAGCAGATGTCACCATCGGTGCTTATTTGGCTCACGAAGCCAACCGCCTCGGGGTGGTTTATACTTTAGGTGCTGGCGATGAGCCCTCAAGCTGCATGGAGCTTATCAACTTTGTAAATAGCTTAGGCTATCCCATTGTTGCGGCTGGCAAGGGTAAAAACAATCCTCTGAATATTGATGCAACGCCTGACGCTTACATGGAAGAGGCCAAGCGCCGTAATATGAACCCGCGAATGTTGGTGGAGTTTGTTGATGGTTCAAAGACCATGGTGGAAATGGCAGCCATTTCCAATGCTACAGGTCTTGTTCCAGATTGTGACGGAATGCACGGTCCGGCCGCAACATTAGATCAACTTGAAAATGTGCTTTGTCCAATCTCCGATGGTGGGTTGCTTAGCCGCAAAGGTGTGGTGGATTACACAATTGGCAAAGGTGTAGCACCCGGAGTTTTTGTCGTTGCAGAAATTGCCCATCCGCGGCTTCGCGAACGTATGCATGATTTGAAAATGGGTAAAGGTCCCTATTATACATTCTATCGCCCTTACCATCTCACCAGTTTAGAGGTGCCACTCTCTTGTGCCCGCGCGGTTCTCTATGGAACTTCGGATATGGTTCCTTTGCCAATACCAACATCTGAAGTCTGCGCCGTGGCCAAGAAAGATTTGCATATCGGCGATAAACTGGATGCCATAGGCGAATACACTTACCGCGCATGGATCATGACCTATGAAGGGGCCAATAAAGCAGCTGCAATTCCCTGCGGATTATTAGAAAAAGCCATCGTGACAAAGACGATCAAAAAGGGAGATTTGATCAGTTATGCAAATACTGCAGTTGATAAAGATTCTGAAATCGTGAAATTGCGTCAGCGCCAAGATGATTTTTTGGTAGGACGTGCATAATGGTCAAGACCTTCCTCGAAAATCAACGCCCGTTCTATAAACAATTCTCGCCAAAAGAGTTGAAAGAAGCGTTACGCAAAATGATCCTCATTCGGCGCTTTGAGGAGGGCGCTGAGGACTCATACACGCGCGGCCTCATTCACGGCACCATGCACTTGTCGATCGGCCAAGAGGCCAGTGCTGTGGGCTCCACCATGATGCTGCGCAAGACCGATTATATCACGTCAACCCATCGTGGTCACGGTCACTGCATTGGCAAAGGCGCTGATCCCAAACTTATGTTCGCAGAGTTCTTTGGGAAGGAAGAAGGATATTGTCGCGGTCGCGGTGGCTCCATGCATATCGCTGATGCTGAGAGTGGAAATCTTGGTGCCAATGGTATTGTTGCGGGCGGCATTCCCATTGCGGTTGGTGCAGCGCTCGCCATCAAGAAACAAAAACGCGACGATGTCGCAATTTGCTTTTTTGGTGATGGCGCCACCAATGAAGGCGCTTTCCATGAAGCATTGAATATGGCCGCGATTTGGACGCTGCCGGTGGTTTTTGTTTGCGAAAACAATAAATATGGCATGTCAGTTTCAACCGAGCGCTCCATGGCAGTTGCTGACGTGGCAACTCGTGCAGTCGCCTATAATATGGAAGGCGTTATTGTCGACGGTAACCGTATTGAGGATGTGGCTGAGGCCGTACAAGCGGCAATCACGAAGGCCCGCCAAGGCGGCGGCCCCACACTGGTTGAATGTAAAACCTATCGTATCCGCGGCCATTCAAAAAGTGATCGTAATCGGTATCGCACCAAAGAAGAAATTGAAGACTGGAAACTGCGCGACCCCATCACGCATTTTGAAACTGCGCTGATTTCCCAAGGACTTGCGACCGCAGATGACATTACTGAGATCAACGCCAGTGTTGACGCTGAAATTGCAGCAGGGATTGCGTTTGCTATGAACGGCACCGACCCAACACCCGATGAAGTAACGCGTGATGTTTATACACCCGGAGTTGCCGCATGAGCCGTGAACTGAGTTATGCGCAGGCCATTCAGGAAGCTTTGGCGCAAGCCATGGAAGCCGACGAGCGCGTTTTCCTCATGGGTGAGGACGTCGGGGTTTACGGTGGTGCTTTCCAAGTGACGGGTGATCTCGTGCATCGCTTCGGTGAAGACCGTGTTATGGATACGCCGATTTCAGAATTGGGTGCTGCTGGTGTGGCGGTTGGTGCAGCCCTTGCCGGAAGCAGACCTATACTCGAATTCCAATTTTCTGATTTTGCTACGCTGGCGATGGAGCAGATTGTTAATCAAGCGGCAAAAATGCGATACATGCTCGGCGGAAAAGTTTCCGTTCCGCTTGTCATGCGCATGCCTTCCGGTTCCGGGACTGGCGCTGCGGCTCAACATAGCCAATCATTGGAAGCTTGGCTTGCTCATGTGCCTGGCTTAAAAGTTGTTCAGCCGTCCACGCCTTATGATGCAAAGGGCCTGCTGCTTGCAGCTATCGATGATCCAGATCCTGTCATCGTGTTTGAGCATAAGCTGCTTTATAAAATGAAGGGTGAGGTGCCGGAAGAAGCTTATCGGGTTCCCATTGGCAAGGCAGTTGTACGCCGGCTTGGCACCCATGCAACTGTTGTTGCCACGTCTATCATGGTGCACCGCGCAATCGAAGCTGCTGAAGTTTTGGCTCAAGAGGGAATTGAAATTGAGGTTATTGATTTGCGCTGCTTGCGGCCTATTGATACGGCCACTATTATTGAAAGTGTCAAGAAAACTTCAAGGCTTGCTTGCATTTATGAAGGCGTAAAAACGCTTGGCATTGGGGCAGAAATCAGCGCGATGATTGCTGAAAGTGAAGCGTTCGATTATTTGGATGCGCCAATCATGCGGTTAGGGGCGGCCGAATCGCCAGTGCCTTATAATCCGGTATTGGAAAAGGCTTCGGTTCCACAAGCGCCGATGATTGCTGATCATTTGCGCGATCTCGTGAAGGGCAGAACGTAAACTATGCCCGTAGAAGTCATTTTGCCGAAAGTCGATATGGACATGGCCTCCGGCATCATTGCCGTGTGGCATGTGCAGGAAGGTGATACTGTCAAGAAAGGCATGCCGCTTTTTGATATTGAAACTGATAAGGCCGCCATGGAAGTGGAGTGCCCAGCCGATGGTGTCATCGGCAGTATTACAGCATTAAAAGGGGCCGTAGTGCCCGTTGGCCAAAGGGTCGCTCTCATTTATCACGCAGACGAATCCATGTCTCCCGCTGCCGCCCCAAAGACTCCCGCACGTTCAGTGGCGATAGAAACTCGTTTAGATGTACCCACAATATCGACCCAACCTTTGCAGGCTGCATCCAAACAATTACTAGCAACGCCCCTGGCCAAACGCCTCGCACGCCAAAGTAATATAGACCTTAATCAGGTTTCGGGTTCAGGCCCGCGCGGGCGCATCGTGGCCGCTGATGTGCAGTCTTACCCTCCGCCGGCAGCGGCAAAACCTGTAACGGCATCTACTTCTGTAGATCAAACGATCATCGCTATTGACGGAATGCGCCGCACAATTGCGCAGCGCCTCACACAATCCAAACAAACCATCCCGCATTTTTATCTCACATCGACCTTAGACCTCACGCAGCTTCTCGTAACACGCGCAGCTTTAAATGCGCGCGCGCCTGTTGGTGAAAACAAAACACCGTTGTGGAAATTGTCGATCAATGATTTCATTATCAAGGCCATGGCCATGGCCCTTGTCCGTGTGCCCTCTGCCAATGTTACGTGGAATGAAACGAATATGATTCAACATCACACAAGCGATGTGGGAGTGGCAGTCTCTGTTGAAGGCGGCCTATTCACGCCTGTTGTGCGATCAGCAGAAACCAAATCACTCTCAGTGATTTCAAACGAAATGAAGGACTTGGCGGCGCGAGCGCGAGCGCGAAAACTACTGCCTGCTGAGTATCACGGCGGCACAACTGCCATTTCTAATCTTGGTATGTTTGGCGTTGAGCAGTTCACGGCGATCATCAATCCTCCACATGCTTCAATACTTGCAGTCGGTGCAAGCATCGAAAAATTTGTTCCAGTGAACGGTGTGCCCGTTTTGCGCATGCAAATGATGTGCACACTTTCAGTTGATCACCGGGCTGTTGATGGCGCGGTGGGCGCACAGCTGCTTTCTGCATTCCGAAGCTTTATTGAGGAACCAGCCTTGATGCTGGCATAGGGCTTGGCTAGTCTTTGGCCAAAGGGAGAAAATTTGATGCGTTATGATTATACATCCATGGGCTTTTACACCTATGACTGCTTGGGATGGCCTTTCACTGAAGTGCCCGCGGGCGGCGGTACAGTTTTTATTGATGAACTCACGTTAGCGGTTTCTGGTGCAGGAGGTACGGCTGCAATTGCAGCTGCCAAAATGGGTTTGAAAACCCTTGGCGTAGCAGGCGTTGGGGACGACTTGATGGGCAATTGGGTGCTGCGGCGCTTGGAAGAATTTGGTGTAGACACTTGGGGGGTGCAGCGCAAGACCGGTTGGAAGACATCCTCCTCGATCGTTACCACCCGTGCCGATGGATCGCGCCCTGCACTTCATATGTTAGGAGCCACGAAAGACTTTTTCGTCGACGAAACCATGATTCCACGCGTTACTGATTGCAAAGTTTTTCATATCGGTGGCGTTGGTTTGATGAATGCTATGGACCAAGGGCAAAATGCTGTTGTTATGAAGGCTGCCAAAGCCAAAGGTTCTATAACAACGGTAGATGTGTTTGCTGGTTCGCCTAAAGACCTTCCTGCCATTGCCTCAGTTTTGCCTTACACCGACTACTTCATGCCCTCAATTGAAGAGGCGCAAGCTTTATGTGGTCGCTCTGACCATAGCGACACCGCCAAGTTTTTTTTGGATATGGGTGTGAGGGCCTGTGTACTCACGTTGGGTGGCGACGGCGCCTATTATCATGACTGTGATGGCATCAAGTTTCGGGTACCGGCTTACGACGTTCATGTGAAATGCACTTGTGGCTGTGGTGACGCTTTCAATGCAGGATTTGCAGTCGGCTTGGTCAAGGAATTTGATCCAGAAACCCGCGTGCGATTTGCCCAAGCAACTTCGGCTTTGAATGCAACAGGCCTTGGTTCACAAGCAGGAGTTCAATCTTTTGAACATACACTCAATTTTATGAAGACGACTAAAACGCGTTAATTTCAATACATCGCATGGATGTCATTGAGCTCTGCTGTGAGTGCGACAACGTCATGTGTAGAGATCAGTATTGTAATTTTTTCAAGATGTGGCTTGATCAAAGCGCCAACAATGGCAAAAAACTCGTCTTCATTTTGAATGGCGCTGGGTTTGCTTTCTTCTGCCAGCAGTAATGCCAAACATGCGATTGAAAACACGACCACATTGGGTTCAAAATTGGTAAAGCCCTGCAACGAATTAGCCGGGCCCCCTATACGGGCGACGGGGCCATTTTCGACTAAGCAAATCAACGTGCATGCGAGAAAATCGGATCCTGATGCGGCTAACAATTGCCGCCGCGCGGCATCCACACGGTGTTCCAAAATTAGATATGGCGGCTCAGAATAGCGTTTGGCGATATGTTTGGCAGCGCGAAAAAAATATGAATTGAACAGCGAGTTATGCACCAGACTATTCTTTGCAATCGCACTAGAAACCTCACCCAGCATGCCCGGCTCAAATGGCGATGGCAAATTGCGCCAACTTGGTAACACAATGCGAATAGCGGTTGCACTGCTCCAACTCATAAAGCGATCAGCCAGCCGTGCCATTTTTGCAACGAGGCTCGAAAGTAGCGTGGGAGCGGCCCGATCCTTTCGGTCGGAACCATCCACCTTCGAAATATCACGCGTGTAAAACTGTGCTGTGCGCATCACGTCACGCATGCTGGCCGCCATGCATACGGCATGGGCAGCAAATTGATTGATTGTCGATACGTTGTTGGTCATGCGCCAATTCAACCCTTAACCGCACCCATCGTCAAGCCTCGCGAAAGATGGTTTTGAATGGAGATCACCAGCAGCAAGATCGGGAAGAAGGCCATGAACGACACGAGTGCAATTGCGTTATAAATAATACCATCGGAGCCACCCGAGAAGTTCGCCAAAGCAACAGACAGAGGATAGGCATTTTGTGACGCTATGATGAGCGTGAATAGATATTCGTTCATGGCAAAAATCGCGGCAATGACAGCAGCAGTAATAATGCCAGGCGTACACATCGGCACAATGATACTCCACATGATGCGAAAATCTGAGGCCCCATCGGTGCGAGCGGCATCTTCGATTTCATGCGGAATGTCGATCATGTATGACCGAATAATCCATACCACGATGGAAAGATTCATTGCTGCATAAACCAGCATTAACGCCCACACGGTGTCCAAGAGTTGCAACTTTCCGAACAAAACGAAAATTGGGATCGCTACGGCAGCTGGGGCCATCATTTTAGTCGAGAGAATATAAAAACCAATGTCCTCTCTGCCTTTAAATTTATAGCGCGCTAAAGCGTAGGCCGCTGGAATGCCAAGCAGGAGGCAAATAGCGACACTCCCCGTTATGGCAAAAAGTGAGTTTTTAAAATAGTTCAACAATGGCCAGTCTGCAAAAATCTTGGCCCACGTCTCAATGGTAAGCGTTGGAAAATAAATTGGCTCAGGAGCTATAATTTCATTGCGCGGACGCAATGCTATGCTGGCAAAAAACACAATCGGCATAAGGCAAATAAGAGCCCAAAGTGTCAAAACAATTTTTCGCAGCCAAATGCTTGGTTCTGATTTTTTGGCCATTATTCTACACCCGACTTAAAGAAGCGACGCACCAAAGTTTGCGACAAAATTATTGTTACAATGAGCATGAGCACTGAAGCAGCGGAAGCATAGCCCTGCTCAAAACTTCTGAAGGCTGTGCGATAAATAAAGTAACTCAAAGTTTCGGTGTTACCACCGGGAGCACCTTGCGTAATGATATGAACCGGCGTGAACATGGTGATAATATCAATGCCGCGCAGCACCAAACCAATGGCGATCACAGGCTTCATCATGGGCAAAGAAATATTGAAGAAAATACTGCGCCATGACGCACCATCCAGCCTTGCTGCTTCTTCAACTTCCTTGTCCATACCTTGTAAGGCGGCCACAAAAATGATGAATAGGAAGGGTGTCCATTGCCAAACATCGGTGGCGATCAAAACAACGCGTGCTAACGTGGTTGACGACATAAAATCGATCACGCCAAAATCAAACCCAAGACGGCGGAAAAGATCGCTGATCACACGACCATCATTAAAAATTAATTTCCACAAATAAGAGACTGCCGAAGGCATAAACAACATAGGCAGCAGGAAGACAATGCGCCACGCTTTCACCCATGAATCGCGATAAACTAGTGCGGCCAAGCTAAGGGCGATGATAAACTCTAACGCCAAAGTGACCACGCCAAGAATTAACGTGTTGCTAACGCTTGCCCAAAAGGCTGCATCAACGAACAACTCGCGGTAGTTATCAAAGCCAACATAAGAAAGCTTGAATTTACCCGTCATCAAGCTGCGATAAATCGCATAGATCCCGGGGTAAAGCGTGATCCCCAAAAGAAAAATAACAGCTGGCGCTAACAGAAAATATGGGAAAGCCTTACGCATGAATGGGCTGCGGCGAACCAAAGGGCGTTTCAAGAGAGTGCCATTCACGGGGGCGTCAATCATAGGAATTTTATACTACTTTAAATTTTCTAAGTCAAAAAAATGGCCGGGGTGTGACCCGGCCATCGCGCATATCGTTCAGCTTAGAATGGCAATTTCTTATCCTTGCCAAGCCAAGTTGCCTTGTTCATTTCGGCATAAGTTACTGGATCCTTGCCAGCGTAGAATCCGCTCTTGGTCATAATGGCTTTCACTTTTTCAGCCGCTTGATCCAATGCTTCCTTCGGCTTCAATTCACCGACCACAACCTTGTTAATCAAGAAGCCAATTTCTTGGTCCATCTGGAAGCCATTCGGCAGACGCGGTGCGCACCAAGCATGGTTCAACGATTCAGACCATACTTTTGCAGGTTGCGAAACGGCACGCAGTTTTTCATTGTTCAGAACAGACTTATATCCTGGTGCCACACCGTTGGCATTGGCTTCATTCATGGCCATGATCGACGCTGAAGTCAGGAAAGCGAGCATTAAGAAGGCTGCTTCTGGTTCAGCTGAGGTCGCGGCAATGCACGATGTTGAGCCAGCAATGTTTGGTGGCGCAAAACGGCCACCTTCAACGCGTGGCTCATAAATCGTCAGAATGTCATCGCCCAACTTGGATTGATCCGGACGCGTGGCTTGGGTGCCTGTATCTTGCCAAGAAATGTTGCAAGCAATCTGACCGCCCAAAACAGCGGCACGGTTGGTTGGCCAATCGGCCGCGGCAACACCTTCAATGGCATGCTTGGAAAGAGCAACGATGGTTTCGAGACCCTTTACACCAGCGTCATTGTTGAATGTTGGTTCCCACTTGTCGTTGAACAATTCCAAACCATACTGAGCCGCAATGTGCTGCCAGGTGTAAGTGGCCCAGAAGCCACGACCACACATCATACCAATACCGCTCACGCCTTTTTCCGCCTTGTTTAGCTCTGGAGCCATACGGATCATTTCATCATAAGTCGGAATGCTGTTGACACGATCAGCGTCAGCGCCAGTCACTTTCTTGATGATCGATTTCCGCACGTGAACTTGCTGAATATCGCAATCGAAAGGAATGCCGAGCAAACCTTTGTCACCCCAATAACCATAGTTCTGAAGATAAGTTTCATAGAAGTCATCAAGTGGCAATTTCCACTTGGCCGCAAATTCATCCATTGGCTTCAAGAAACCTTGCGCGGCAAAGTCGCCAAGCCATGGTGAGAAGAACTGCATCGCATCGAAGCTGGCTTTGCCCGAAACAAATTCGGCAACAACTTTGTCATACATGCTGTCGTCAGGAATTGGCACCAATTCAACATTAATGCCGGAAAGTTCAAAGAAGGGTTTTAAACCATCAGCTGCGGAATCACGGTCAGCAGCACCAATTGCAAAGCGCACGGTTTTGCCAGCGTGTTCTTTGCGGATAGCTTCCCAATCGGCAGTGCGGATCCAATCTTTGGAAGAATCCCACAGCTCATCGTTATCGCCAAGCTTAAATTGTTCGCGATATTCCTTTTTAACATATTTGCCCACATTGATCGACTTGAGCACATCAGCAGGGTTAGCCATTGCAGCAAATGCACCGCCGACGTTGAACATTGAAACGCCACCAATACCAGTTGCCAGCGCCGCACCCGTCGCAGCTGTGGTTTTCAATAGTGAACGGCGCGTTACAAGTCCTGATTTTTTCGTTAACATATTGTAGTTCCTCCATTTGATCGGCCCGTCGTTCTGTGTTGCGCGCCATCAGGCCAGTCTGCACGCAAATTCCATAAAATATGAATGCCGCCAGTCACGGCAGAGCAAATTTGGCGGAGAAATGTTGTTTTGTCAGTCAACGTCTGCGTCTCCCATGTCCGGTGTTGTTTGGTCTAAAGCGCCATCCGGGTTCAATTATGGGATTTTAATACAATACATTAATTACTTATACAATACAAATGTGTCGTTTAAAACTTTAAAAGGACGGGTAAAAACTCTCTATTTTGTATTTTTTACTTCGCAATTGCAGCAAACGCAACGCAAACAAACGTTTTTTACAATTGTACACATATAGTTGGTGCAATGTTTTTGTATCTTTAGATAATTGATGCTTAAGTGTGGTTCTCTCGCTATTGGACGATTACTGATAAACGAGTACAGCTGACGTTCACGGCATAGAGTTTAAATTTATGGATCGATCCACTACCCGGAAAATCAAACTTGGAAGGGAAGGCGAGCGCGGAGTTGGTCGCGTTGCGCGCAACCGCTTGCGCATTGCGTGGATGTATTATGTCGAAGGCCTCACCCAAAACGAAATTGCTGAAAAATTAGGTATTGGCCGCGTGACTGTGGTGCGCAATATCAACGAAGCTTTAAAGCAACGTGAAGTTAAAATTTGGATCGAAGGTGAAATTGCTGAATGTTTCCAATTGGAGGAACAACTCAAGGCGGTTTTTGGGTTGCATGATGCTGTTGTGGTTCCAGAGCCATCCAACCCTTTGCATGTCACCAAATCAATCGGTGTTGCCGCTGGTATGTACATTACTGACAGACTGACCGATGACATGTCGATTGGTGTGGGTTGGGGCGCGACCTTGTATGAGTCTCTGCAAACACTTGCACCAAGAGAACTTGAAAATGTTCAAGTGATATCCCTGCTTGGCGGCATCGTACAAGCGAGGCGCAATAACCCTTCTGAATTTGCATGGCAATTTGCCCGGACTGTTGGTGCCGATTGTTATTTACTCGCAGCACCCGCCGTTGTTGATTCACCAGAAACCAAGGAAGCCCTCATTGAGCGCTGCGGTTTACATGATGTGCTGCGCCGCGCCCAACGCATTGACATGGCCTTGCTCAGTGTCGGCACCATGGCACCCGATTCAACCGCTTTTCGATTTGGCTTTAGCTCGGAAGAAGAACGATCTGCCTTAATCAAGCTCGGTGCTGTTGGTGATTTGCTTTACAATTTTTATGATAGCACAGGGATGATTGTTGATCATCCCTTCAACCAACGCATCATGTCTATTCCTCTGGAACAATTGCGAAATGTGCCCATTCGCATCATTGCATCAGGCGGTCATGAAAAAGTTGAGTCGATTTTAGGTGGCATAAAGCTTGTGAATTGCAGTGTACTTATTACCAATGAGGCCACTGCTCGTGAGTTGCTTTTGAGGCGAACATGAAATGCTGACGCCGCTTAAATCGGAAATTCTAAAAGTTGATGACCTGTCACACGAAGTGCGGCGATTTCGGACAGTGTTATGGTCATTTGAACGTAATATGGATTTACTTTTTAAGAGTACCGGCTTGGTTGCAGTGGTGAACCATGAGGCATTAGCCGAAGCTTTTTCGCGCTGGCGAAAAGCATTTGATATCTCAAAACACATGGCGGACGTCGATCGGCGTGACTTTGTTATTTATGCCGCCGGCCTGATGTTGAAGGAGTTGATCGTCGCTGCACCCTTGAGTGCGCGCGAAGATGATGCGCAAAATGCAGGGGAAGTTGATCAACGGCTAAAGCGCTGGCCTGAAGGCTACGCCTATACCAGTTTCTGCCTATCGGTTGCGGCGGCCGTTTTAAAAGAATTGGGCGATCCCGAGCCTGGCTCATCACAGAAAATCGAAGATCCTCGTTTCTGGGATTCATTCCGAGAAAACACTTTGGAAACACCAGCAATCGCGATTGCTTTTTTTGACTTGGTCTGTGGCCAAGAACCAAACTGGGACGCACCCGACGTGCCATGGTTGCGGCGTGTTGTAGAAAGACAGAAAAAACTTTCAAGCAATATGGACTTTAAAACATCAAGTAGGTTGTAAAAAGTCCGAATAGATCATTGACCGATTTAATGTGGCTAGTCAGGAGAGGGCAAGCTGGACTTGCCACCATTCCCGCAAGCAGCAGAAATGTCAGCGCTAATTGCGCTCAACACAGAAGACTGTGAGTTTGTATGAGAGTGGATGGTGGAGCCAGGCGGAATCGAACCGCCGACCTCTTGCATGCCATGCCGTTTTTCATGATTCCCGCACATTCATTGAAATACCTTATCTTTAACAAATTCAATAAGATAACTTCCCGCGATTTACCTGCATGTCCAATTGATACCCGCAAACATCACTGTTATTTGGTTGCTAGATGGTTGCTAGAAATCAAGTGAGCGCATTATGGCTTCAGTCCGCAGACACATTACCAAATCAGTTGTCGATACCATGAAACCAGATGAAATCATTTGGGACACAAAGTTGATTGGCTTCGGGGTGCGATACCAACGGCGCGACAAAGTGTTCGTCTACAAATGTAGGATCGGCAATAGACAGCGCTGGTTCGCCATTGGTAAGTATGGGCAGCCATGGACGGTCGCGGATGCCGAAAACCGGGTGAAGGTTATTCAAGGGGATATTGCAAAGGACCTCGATCCAGCAGCCATTAGGGATGAGCGCGTCAGGAACCCAACACTTCGGCAAGTGGGCGCAATTTTCCT
>JAYUOP010000302.1:0-2247 GCA_043760745.1 Hyphomicrobiales bacterium | reverse complement strand
TGGTATCTATTAAGCGCCGACGCGCATTTCTGTGCGAATAATTTTTCCGTTTGCGGAGAAATGTATTCCGCATTCTGTTTTGTCGTTGCCCATCCAACGGCCCTCACGAGGGTTATCATCCGTGCCGCCGGGGCTTGTGCATTGTATTGGCATGCAGCCAATTGAACGGTAGCCCTCAAGCTTCAACGGATGCGAGGGAAGCTGATGGTTTACCATATACGACTGCAAATCGAATGCTGTGAAGCCCGCTAATGGTTCAACCTTCAAGCGATTGCCGTCGATTGAAACAAATTTCAAATCTGCACGGCCAGCGCCGTGAAAGCGCTTGCGGCCCGAAATCATCACATCATAGTTTGCAAAGGCTCGCTCCATCGGAATGCTTTTGCGAATGTTGCAGCATTGATCTGGGTGAACAGCATGGAGCGTTCCGTCCGGATCCTGTTCAGCAAGATCTTCTTTGCTTGGGTGGAATATCTTTATATTTTTCAATCCCAACTCAGAAACGAGGCGATTGCGGTAGGCAATCGTTTCGGGGAATAGCTTTTCTGTATCGAGAAACACAATTGGCAAATTGGGATCAATTTCTGAAACCATATGCAGCAACACAGATGATTCCGCACCGAATGAAGATAACAACGCGGTACGGCCCTTATAGTCTCGGCTGACCGTGCGAATAAGATCACGGCCCTCTAAGCCCGCATAGGCCTCGAGAATATCGTTCTCGTTGTTGAGTGGTGGGGTTTTAGCCAGCATGGGGTTGTTCTTCCCAAGGTGCGAAACCTTGGTGACGCTGCGACCACACTTCGCGCTCGCCGGATGTCCGATAGAGTCCACGTTGATAGGCCAGCGACATTTGCCTTGAAGCAGATTGCCACTGTTGCAACGAGAAGCGATCATTCACAGCAAATGTGTCAAAGCCCACTTGGTGCATATATTGGAATTGATCGAGCAGCAGATTGCCCTCGGCGCGAAGCTCGCCACGATAGCCGTCAAGTCGTAAATCTTTGGCTTGGCTGTAGGCGCGGCCGTCGGTGTAAGCGGGGAAAGTAAGAGCGATCAAGCTAAGTTGCGAAAGGTAAGGTGCTAACACTTCTACACGTTCACTGTTGGACAAACTCACACCTAAAAGGCCAGTGTATTTGGCTAACAAGTCCCAATCTTGAATGAGACGTGCCGACGTCACGATAATTTTTGCACCTTCAGGAAGTGCATCAGTATCAGCAACCATCGTCCATTCATCAGCTACAAATTGATTGTTCTTAAGCAGCGGCATAGAGGGCCTCCTTAAATGGTTTTGGGCCGAGGCGGCGATAAGTGTGCAAAAATTCTTCCCCGCCTTCGCGCAGTTTCACATAAGTGTTCAAAATCGTTTCAATGGCATCGGGCACTTCATGTGCAGCAAAGCCTGGGCCTAAGATCGTACCGATGGAGGCGTTCTCTGAAGAAGAGCCGCCAAGGGTGATTTGATAGAATTCTTCGCCTTTCTTATCGAGACCAAGAATGCCGATATGACCCACATGGTGATGGCCGCAGGCGTTAATGCAACCGGACATGTTTAGTTTGACGGGGCCATATTCTTCCTGCTTCTGCACATCGGCAAATTTACGTGAAATTGCTTGAGCAATGGGAATTGAACGGGCTGTTGCCAGTGCGCAATAATCTAGACCTGGGCAGGCAATGATATCGCCGATTAAACCATAATTGGCAGCTGCCAAATCATTGGCTTTGAGCACCTGCCAAATGGCAAATGCGTCTTCAAGTTTCACATGCGGCAACACAATGTTTTGCGCATGGCTCACACGCATTTCATCATATGAATAACGCTCGGCCAAAGTTGCCATCACGCGCATTTGCTCGCCCGTGGCGTCGCCCGGAATACCACCTTCAGGCTTCAGCGAAATATTGACGATTGCATATCCAGCCACTTGGTGTGTGGCTAGGTTATTCTTAGCCCAACGCGCAAAATCAACATTGTCACGTTTTGCATTCTCAAAGTGTGGCGCAAAGCGCGACATTTTTTCAAATAATGGCTGCGCGAAATACTTTTCAATACGGGCCAGTTCGCGCTGTTCAACTTCTGTCGTTTGCGCAGGGTGCCTTGCATATTCAGCTTCGACTTCGGCTTTGAATTTTTCGGCACCAAGCTCGTGCACCAAAATTTTGATGCGGGCTTTGTATTTATTATCACGGCGGCCAAACAGATTATACACCCGCATAATGGCTTCCATATATGGGATGACTTCTTTC
>JAYUOP010000301.1:0-2253 GCA_043760745.1 Hyphomicrobiales bacterium | reverse complement strand
CTGATCATCAGCGTTCTGGCCTTTGGTGCTGTCGCTCATAACTTTATGTCAGCCAGTACACTTTCGACTATTCTCAAACAAGTCACGGTCACCGGCATAGTCGCTATTGCACAAACAATTATAATCCTGACCGCTGGCATCGATCTTTCGGTGGGCGCGATATTAGTGATTTCAGCTATGGTGATGGGCCGCTTTGCAACCCTCTATGGTTTCCCTGAATATGTGGCCATTCCCATGGGCATGGCGATTGGCACTTTAATGGGAACCTTCAACGGACTGCTCGTCACCAAGGCGCGCATTCCGCCTTTCATTGTAACCTTGGGCACCCTCTACATTTTCAATTCGTTGAAGCTTTGGTACACAGGTTCTGAATCAGTGCGCAATGCCGATCTTGAAGAAAAAGCACCTGGATTATTGTGGTTCGGAAAGACTCTGAATTTCGGCAGCGCAGCAGTTATCTATGGTACATTCGCAATGCTGATAATAGCCTTCGTAGCTTGGTATTTGTTAAACCGCACACCTTGGGGCAGGCATGTTCATGCGGTGGGTGACGATCCAGATGCAGCAATGCTTTCAGGTATTCAAATCGATAAGACGCTGATTTCAGTTTACGCATTGGCTGGCCTCATCTGCGGTATCGGTGCTTGGATTGCCATTGGCCGCGTTCAATCAATTTCGCCAATCGCGTTCGAAACTGTGAACCTCGATTCAATCACCGCCGTGGTGATTGGCGGCACGTCCCTGTTTGGTGGTCGTGCTTCAATCGCAGGCTCAGTTCTCGGTGCGATTATCGTGGGCGTGTTTAATACAGGCCTTTCGCTTGCTGGGGTTGATAGTTATTGGCAACTCTTTGCATCAGGCTGTTTGACAATTATCGCCGTTGCAATTGACCAATGGTTGAGGAGGGCTTCAAAGTGAGCGCTAAAAAAGTGATTGCTAAAAAACCCGCTAAAAAAGCTGCTGTGAAAAAAGCTGTGGCGAAAAAATCAGCGCCTCACGTTCAAGTCGCCGCAGCACCTGCGCCTGTTGCCAAAGCAAAGGTCGAAACTCGTACACCTATTCTCACAACCCGCGGCCTCTTCAAACGTTATGGCACTGTGGTTGCCCTGAATGGTGCAGATTTTGACCTTTATCCCGGTGAAGTGCTGGGTGTGATCGGTGATAACGGCGCTGGCAAATCCAGCTTGATCAAAGCCATCACTGGCGCTGTAACGCCTGATCATGGTGAGATCACGCTTGAGGGCAAGGTCATTCATTTCAAAGGCCCGCAAGAAGCCAGCAAGGCCGGTATTGAAGCCGTATATCAAAATCTTGCTTTGTCTCCAGCGCTTTCAATCGCTGATAATATGTTTTTGGGTCGTGAGCTCAAGAAGTCCGGCTGGCTCGGCAAATTTTTGCGCATGTCGGATCGTTCTGCGATGCAGAAATTTGCGCGCGATAAATTGTCAGAACTTGGCTTGATGACTATCCAAAATATCAATCAGCCCGTTGAAACCCTTTCCGGTGGTCAACGCCAAGGTGTGGCGGTTGCTCGTGCTTGCGCATTTGGTTCTAAAGTGGTGATCATGGATGAGCCCACAGCAGCGCTCGGCGTTAAAGAATCGCGCCGCGTTTTGGAGTTGATCCGCGATGTGAAAAAGCGTGGGCTTCCAATTGTGCTGATCTCCCACAACATGCCGCATGTTTTTGAAGTGTGCGACCGCATTCACATCCACCGTTTGGGCAAACGCCTCTGCGTGATTAATCCGAAAGAATATTCTATGTCGGATGCCGTTGCCTTTATGACGGGCGCAAAAGAACCACCTGCCGAATTACTGGTCTAAACCCGTGGTTGACGTCGCTGAGCTCAGCTCAAGAATCCGCACGCAAGCGGGCTCTTCGCCGCGCTACATGGTGGCAATCGCCGCACCGCCCGGCTCTGGTAAAACAACAATTGTCGAAAAAATCCGCGAAACTCTTGTTGCTGCTGGCGAGACTGCCGTTGTTGTTCCGATGGATGGTTTCCATTTTGATGATATCGTTCTGAATGCCCGTGGCCATCGCTCACGCAAAGGCGCACCCTATACATTCGATGCGCTTGGTTTTGAAGTTTTGCTGAAACGCATCAAAGCGCAGGAACCTGATATCGCAATTCCAGTGTTTGATCGCACAATGGAACTTTCCCGCGCGGCTGCCGATATTATTTCCGCCGACACAAAATTTGTTCTGGTTGAAGGCAATTATTTGCTGTTGAAAGATCAACCATGGGCCAGG
>JAYUOP010000300.1:0-2257 GCA_043760745.1 Hyphomicrobiales bacterium | reverse complement strand
CCGTTGGAACCTGTAAAATGGGCAAGGATGAAATGGCAGTTATTGACACCCATTTGCGCGTCCACGGGATCGAGCGATTGCGGATTTGTGATAGCTCCATCATGCCCAGTATTGTGTCCTCAAATACCAACGCGCCAACTATCGCCATTGCCGAAAAAGCTGCCGACCTGATCCGAGGAAACCGTTGATGCCAAAAATCGTAACCGCTGCCGAAGCGGTGTCTTTCGTTGCTGACAATGCTGTGGTGGCGGTTAATTCATCATCAGGCCTTTGCTGCCCGGACGCAGTATTAAAAGCTCTTGGGGAACGCTACCGCGCCAGTCAACACCCCTGCAATCTCACCATGTTGCACCCTATTGCAGCAGGAGATTTTTATGGTGTCAAAGGCATTGAACATCTTACTGCACAAGGCCAAATCGGCAGGGTTCTTGCAGGCAGCTATCCTTCTGGTCCGTCTTCTGCTCCCGCTCCTGAAATTTGGAATCTCGTAACGGGAAATCATGTTCCAGCTTACAATGTGCCATCGGGTATCATGTTTGACATGATCCGTGAAGCCGCCGCAAAGCGTCCCGGCGTGATTACCAAAGTTGGCCTCGATACTTTTGTGGATCCACGCCATCAAGGCTGCGCTATGAATGCTAAAGCGGCAGAAACACCTATTGTCAGTCGTATTGAATTCGCGGGCGAAGAATGGTTGTTCTTCCCGACGATCACGCCACAAGTTGCCATCATTCGCGCGACATCTTCCGACCATCGTGGCAATCTTTCTTTCGAGCAGGAAGGTGCATATCTCGGCGCTTTGGACATTGCCATGGCGGCGCACAATAATGGCGGCATTGTTATTGCCCAAGTCAAACGTATCGTCGCCAATGAAAGCATCAAGCCGCATGATGTGCGCGTTCCTGGTATTCTGATCGACTATATTGTTGAAGCACCAGACCAGTGGCAAACCACCCAAACACCCTATGATCCTGCAATTTCTGGCGAGGAATCGCGAACGCTCAATAGTTTCGCGCATATGGAATTTGGCCCCGGCAAAGTGATCGCCCGCCGTGTTGCACAAGAATTGAAAGCGGGCTGGGCTGTGAACCTAGGCTTTGGCGTTTCCGTCAATGTGCCGCGCATTTTTCTTGAAGAAGGTTTACATGGCCAAGCAACCTGGGTGATTGAACAAGGAGCCGTTGGCGGTGTTCCTCTGCTTGAATTTCAATTCGGTTGTTCTTCGAACGCCGAAGCCATTGTGCCATCACCTTACCAATTCACTTATTTTCAAGCCGGTGGTTTTGATTGTTCTCTATTGTCATTCCTACAAATTGATGGCGATGGATCCGTCAACGTCTCTAAGCTTGGTGTTAGACCGCATGTGACGGCTGGTGCTGGTGGCTTTGTCGATATCACCTCGCGCGCCCGCAAAATTGTCTACTCTGGTTACTTTAATGCGGGCGCAAAGCTGGCCGTCGAAAACGGTGCTTTGAAAATCATGAGCGAAGGAAAAGTTAAAAAACTTGTGACAACATTGGAACAAATCTCTTTCTCCGGTCGCCGCGCCCAATTACTAAATCAGGATGTGACTTACGTGACTGAACGCTGTGTGATGAAGCTAACCGCAGAAGGATTAATGGTGACTGAATTGGCACCCGGTGTTGATCTTCAAACGCACATTCTGGATCAATCTGAAATTCCTTTACTGATCTCGCCTCACCTGCAAGCCATGGCTGCTAATTTGTTTTGGCCTCAGAAAATGGGAATGAAACTTAATGATTGATACTGGCGATGCCCGCATTGTTTTAAGCGTTGATGGTGGAGTTGCCACGATCACGCTCAACCGCCCAGACAAACTGAATGCCCTCGATTTCCCAATGATTGCGGCGTTGGCTCGTGCGGCATATTTGATTGACGTTAATCCAGATGCGCGTGTGGCCATCATCACAGGTGCAGGCGACCGCGCCTTTTGTGCAGGTGGCGATATTGCAGCATGGTCAGCGCTGCCCCCGCAAGACTTTGGCCAGCAATGGGTGCGGCATGGCCACGCAGCATTTGATGCGTTGACAAGATTGCGCCAGCCGTTGATCGCCGCACTTAATGGTCATGCATTAGGTGGCGGATTGGAGCTCGCCGCTTGCGCTGATTTCCGCATCGCTGAACAGGGAAGCAAAATTGCCCTCCCCGAAACCAGTATCGGCATCATCCCCGGCTGGTCTGGAACCCAACGTTTAGTCCGCCGATTTGGCGCACAAACCATCCGCCGTTTGAGTCT
>JAYUOP010000299.1:0-14615 GCA_043760745.1 Hyphomicrobiales bacterium | reverse complement strand
CCTTGAAAGACGCGGGCGATTTTATCAGACACATGAAGTGTGGACTGCGCCGCTTCGCCGCCGATGAAACTTAAGGCGAGCACCAACCCCGCAATGATTGCACCTATGGGATTTAATCGTCCGAGGAAGGCAACAATGATAGCCACAAAACCATAGTTTGGCTCATAGGGTGTTTGTAATTGGCGGCCAACGCCCATGACATCGCAAGCGCCGGCGAGCCCCGCCAAGCCACCCGAAATTGCAAAGCAGAAATAAATGGCGCGATTTTCAGAAAAGCCAGCGAAACGCGCGGCGCGTGGGGCTTGACCGATTACGCGGAGTTCAAAGCCTTTGATCATGCGCCACATCAGGAATGCTAAAAAGAGTGCCGCGATAATGGCGAAGGCAGCGCCCAAGTGAATATCGCCCCAGCGCGGCAAAGCTTGCCAACCGGTGAATTTGATCGTCTTGGGGAAATTCATGCCGAGGGGATCTCGCATGGGCCCGCGGACACAATAATCGTAAAAAAGGCGGGCCACATAAACCAGCATAAGGGACGTTAAAATTTCATTGGCTTTATAGCGCACGCGCAAAGCCGCGGGGATCATGGCCAATGCCAGTCCTCCAAAAATGCCGACGGCCAACATCACAGGCAATACAGAAAAACTTTGCCATGCTGGAAACATAACCGGAATGGCACCAGCCAATAATGCGCCCATAACAAATTGCCCTTCGGCACCAATGTTCCACACATTGGCGGTGTAACAAATGGCAAGCCCTGCCCCCATCAAGATCAATGGCGTTGCTTTGACAATCAGTTTTTCGCGCGCCCAATCATCGGTTAGCGGTTCAACAAAATAAACATAGAGGCCTTGGAGGGGATCAATGTCACGGAACCAAAAAATTATACCGCCAACAATGAGAGTTAGTAAGATAGCGAGAAGTGGCGACAGAACTGCCATCGCGGTCGATCGATCACCCCGTTTTTCAAGGATCAGGCGCAAAACATGCTACCTAATTGTTTATTTTTTGCCCAATTCACTGAACCGCCCAACGCCCCGCTTTCAGTATCTTTCTTAACGCATGGACTGGTCAGTCTTGAAGTTTTTTGAAGTTCTCAACAAGAAAAACGGATTTAAACTTGTAAAAATCAATCATTTGGGCGTTTGTCGGACTGGGCTTTCAATAGCAATTTGCGAACTGGTAATCCGGCTATTGCTGTTGGCGAGTTTGGCGGCGAGAGATCGGCTAAAGATTGACATGATCAAGGCAGCCAGATCGCGGTCATCGCGCTCGACCTGGCGGATGGTTACCTCGGACAGAAAAAGTACTTCACTTTCACCTTCGCTAATAACATTAGCAATGCGTTTTTGGCCGGTAAGGTAAGCGATTTCTCCGACAATTGCGCCCTGCCCTAATGAACGAACGCGAACGCCCGGACCAGTGGACGAAGGCAAGTGAACCCCCAATTGACCAGATATTAGGAAATAAACATCCGCCGCTTTTTCCGCAGCCTGGATTAATATTTCACCGGATTTGAGTTTTCGTTTTTTCATGAGTGCGAGGAGATCAGCACTACGCGGATGCTGACGACCAAGCTCAAACAACGTTTGGACGATATCTTCTTGCACATCGCCAAGTCCCAGTTCGGATAGCAGCGTGGTTTCGCAATGCTCCAATGCTTCATCGAGACTTGGCCACAAGCGAAAAGCGGGGGTTGCGAGAATTTCGCTACCTTTGGCCAGAGCTAATCCCCATTGCTGAAACACGGTCAACAATCCCGGCGAGACGCCCGTAATGTGGGAATCAATTTTGTGGGCATTAATAATGTAAGCAAGTTTATCTAGCGCCGCACAAGCGGACGAATCGAAACTATGGACTTCCGCACAGTCGATAATAATCGCATCTGTATTGGGGTCCAATTGCACTAAGCTGCGCAAATTTGCGGTGATCTGTTCAACGGAGCCAAAAAACAGTGGGCCTTGCAAATGCAATATGCGAATGCGGTGGCCTTCGCGTTGCAGCGCCTCATTCTGCAACGTGCTGCGATCACGAATGCTGCGGCGCTTGGCAGCGTTTGTGGCATGACGAATAATTGGCAGGCGAATGAGGGCAAAGGCAAATCCGAGGAGAGCAAGGGCTATGCCTATACCAATGGCTGGTAAAATTCCAATGAAAGCGGTTGCCAAAACAATGCTCAAAACGATAAGCCAATCCACTTTAGTAAGACGCTTTCTGGTTCCTAAGAGCCAATCTTCCAGCATTGATAAGCCAATGAATAACAAAAGTGCAGCGGGCACAAATGTGGGAACAACGGCAACCATTATAGGAGCTAGAACGCAAGCCACTAATAACGTGAAGACATGCCCTAGAATTAAAGCCCGGCGTTCTACACCGAGTTTGTAAGCAATAATGGTAGCACCGCCTTGAAGATAAGACGTGAGACCGCCGAAAGCGCCAATTAAAATATTGGTTGCACCCGTTACGCGCAGCTCACGATTTTCATCGACATCACTGCGGGTGGCCAGCTCCACACCGGATGTGTTCAGCAACATGCCGATTAGATTCAGGAGAACTACGGCGAGTATCACCGGGGATGCGCCCAACACCGCCCACCAATCGATCATACCAAACATGGCAAAGCTGGCATGGCCATCAGCAGCAACGCCCACGCGAGGAAGAAGTCCGAGCTCCACACCTGCCGCTAAATCAACGCCAAAACTATAGGTGACGGCATAAAAACCCAACAGAAAAATAAAGATCATGGCCAAGACGGAAGATGATCCAGACCAAATATGCATAGCGACCACCAGGGCAATGGCCATGGCGAGGGCAGGAAACAAGCGAAGTTGGATCAGCGGATCAAAAGCTGCTTGCGTTATGCCAGCAAAACTTGATTGATCGGTGAGTATCGAAATAGCCGAATAGACAAGTAGATAGCCCGAACTGGCAAGAAATCCAGCTGCAACGGGATAAGGAAACATGCGCACCAAGCGGCCAAGGCCAAGCCTTCCTATACCCCAAAAGACGATGCCAGAAGCCACTGCTGAACAGCCGATAACGGCCAACGCCGTTGCTACTTTGGCCTCAGCTGAGCCTGCTACAGCTGCCGTCGCAATGACGATGGCGGGTGCCAAAATTGAAATCGTTGTATCTTGACTAATCGCTAGTGACAGTTTGAATCCGCTAAAATAATAAAGAGTAATTGTTGCTACCGCAGAACCCAATAAGAAAAGTCCAGTAGCAAAGCCAAGACCAGACGCCAGCTGTCCACCAAAACATAGCGTGGCCAAAGCCAGACACAGGCCTGCTGCATCAACCCCTAAAATGAGACCTAAAAGTGCTGAGCGCCATGGTCCAGATTTCGGACCATTAGGCACAGCGATTAAATCTGGCAAACTCTTCTCCCGTCGCCGGGCTTTGCCCGATCCGTTATTATTTGCCAGACGTTAGCCGCTCGCAAGCCCAGCAATCAAGGTGTCTTTTGTTTATCGGATTGATCAAGAGCTAAAAGGGCGGCCTTCAATCGTTTCCGCGCTTCGGTCACACCAGCAGGGTTCAGCGCTGCTGTATCTAAAAACAAATCCAACCCCACGGCATGGCCGCTGATGACTTCGCCGCGTTGTTTCACATTACCCAAAACTCCATCAACCACATAAGGCACCACTTTACGGCTAATGCCTTTCATGGAAATAGGCGGGCGCGGTCTAGCACTCACCATATCGCGAGTAAGTTCATAGGTTTCATAACTCAAAACGATTTCACCGGGTTCAGCTACAGTTTGTAACCGTGCCGCAAAATTCGCTTCAGCACCGATGATCGTATAATCCATCCGGTCATCGCTGCCGAAATTGCCAACATTGCAGAAGCCAGTATTGATGCCCATACGGGCCCGGAATGGCACTTCAATACCTTTTCTGCGCCAAGCTTTATTCAGATGTTCTAACCGCACTTTCATATCCAACGCCATGTTCAAGCAAGCTTTCGCATCTAGCTCAACGCCTTTGCTTTCGGGATCACCAAAGAAAACGAGAATGGCATCGCCAATAAACTTATCAACCGTACCGCCGTGTTCAGCGGCAATGTTGGACATGTTGGTGAGATAATCATTCAGGAGGTTGGTGAGATCCTCAGGCTGCAAGCGTTCGGCTGTGGCGGTGAAGTCCTTAATATCGGAGAAGAATATGGTGAGTTTCTTGCGTTCAGTTGCAATTGTTACATCGCGCTGGCCACTGAAAATGCTTTTATAAATTTGTGGTGAAATGTACTTTGCAATCTTAACTGAGATATCCGCCAGAAAATTATTAGTTTCAGAGAGATCGGTATTCATCGCTGTCATAAGATTGGATTGGCGGCGCTGCAACCACAAGAGCAAAGCGCCCGCAATGCTTGCCAAAGCAATGTAACTCAACAAATATTTGAAAGAGAAAATATTGGCTTCAATAGATTGCAAAACGATGATTTCTTGAATGCCCCGCACATCGCCAACTTTCCAATCCTTTCTGGGGCTGTTGGCATGCGAATTATGACACTCAACACAAGCTTGCGCCATAATCACCGGAGAGGCGACCCGAAGCTGACGATTAAACAATGAACCTGAGGTTTCAGAAACTGGAGTTTTAGGATCCGCGCGCAAAAATTTCAGTGCATTAACCTCAAACTCATCCAGGAGATGGGCTTCGCGGCCCTTAAAAGGCAAATCAGAAACGAAGCGATATTTAATCCCGCTGTCACTTTCACTTATGCGATTTCCCAACTCAATGGAAAGTGTTGCGGGAATTGGAACAGCGCCATTGATGTTTTTGTAATTACTATTGGTCGTGACTTTGCCTTCAGCATGTTGAATGCGGGCAACGACATCACTGCTATAAAAACCGCGCATGATATCAATAACGCGACTGGTTTCGGTCGCTCGACTTTTAAGCGTTCGTTCGGAAAGAGTGGTCAAATCAAGCCACAGGACCAATGGCAATCCCAAGACACCTAAAACTATAGATGCTGTCATCAATGGTCCAAGTAAACCCTGCGACCAATGTGGTTTCTCGTCTCCGACACTATTTAACATGGCTCACCGATCAAGGCATTATTTTGCTTCGGACATTTTTTGCTATGCCCGAGCACTGTTGTTAGACGCTACCTTTCGTAAACTAGCTAGCGAATAAATATTTCGCCAAAAAATTAGTAATAACCGACTGTTCCTGCCTTGATTTTTACTGTGCAAAGATAAACAACTGCTAGGGGTATCAGCCAAGCAATCCAAGCATCAACTGCGTAGAACAATTTGAAGTATTCGGCAGTCCCAAAAATTTTCCAAAGAGCTAACCCAATCCGAAAGAACATGGCTCCTGAAGTTAGCGCGGCCACTGCCCACATGCAGGCGCGATGCTGAGCGCTGCGCCCGTTGCGAATGTGCCATATCCCTGAGACGAGAAAGGCAATCCAAAGCGTTGCTTGCACCGAGAACCCCGCTGCTGAAATTTTGGTGATTGGTGCTTCAATTGCCACGGGAAACGCGGTAATCCCAGCAATCAAAATCACAATTGTGGTCAATCGACCAAGCAACTTGTGCCAATGCGTTTGGCGAAAGAAAATTGTGAGCGGTACAAAAATGAGCGCTGCACCTCCCGCCAGCATATGCAACGGAAAAATGATCGGCAAAAATTCAAGTTTAAGCGCGAGAGCTTCAGGGAAGTTCTCATTGTTCCAACTGGCTGAAATTGCGACCAGACTCGCATAGGTGACATACGCACCTAAAGTGGTCCATAGTGCGAACTGCCAAAGCGCCACAATCCGGCGCGAGTTTGTCACTTTATGGAGTTGATCATGTCCCATCGCCTTCGCTTTATCGGGTTTATCGGTTTTGCACTAGCCTTCGGTTTTGGTGCCAATATGGCGGATGCAAAAACCAGTCACTATTTTGGTCGTTGGACAGTAAGCGATGAGGAGCCCAAGTTTTCGACCAAAGGCAAGCTTTACCAAACTTTTGATGTTGCACCTTGCGGAAAAGATTTTTGCGGTGTTTCGGTCAGCGGCGCTAACGACTGCGGGCCAACACTTTTTCGATTTTTCTCAATTCGCACCAATGACGAAGAACTCAATGGTCACGGTGTTTGGGGCTCCAAGAAAAAGACTTTAAAGATCATTTATGGATTAGAGGCAGGCGCCGCTCCTAACTTGTTACTTGGGATTGGCGAAAATGATCTTGATTTTACCGGGCGCGAAGGCAGCATTCCAACCTTTGAAGCGAACTACAAGCAGTTTGGCAAAGCTACCTGCGTCGCTCAGTAATTTTCGCTCATGGGTGAATGCGGCTTTGCTGCATTTTGACAAGTGCAAGCTGTCATGAGATGAAGCAGCATGAATAAGACTCTCCTTTATCTTGAAAAACTCATTGCGTTTCCAACGGTCAGCAAGGATAGCAATCTCGCATTGATTGCATACGTGCAAGAGGTTCTGACGGGATTTGGCGTGGCCTCGCATTTAGTGCCGAATGAAGATGGAACAAAAGCCAATCTCTGGGCCACGATTGGTCCGTCTGATCGATCAGGGATCGCGTTATCAGCCCATACTGATGTGGTTCCGGTGGTCGGACAAGCGTGGACCAGCGATCCCTTTGAAGCTACGTATCGGGGTGGAAATATTTATGGCCGGGGCAGCGCCGACATGAAAGGCTTTATTGCTTGCTGTCTGACGCTGGTTGACAAAGCGCATAAGCTGAAATTAAGAACGCCGATCCATTTGGCATTTTCTTATGATGAGGAAATCGGCTGCATTGGCGTGCGCAGGCTTTTGGATATGCTCAAGACCTTGCCGATTAAGCCCCGGTTTTGCATTGTTGGCGAGCCTACAATGCTGCAAGTCGTGACCGCGCACAAAGGTAAACTTGGCTACCGGGTTACCGCGCATGGGTTGGAGGCGCATTCCAGCTTGGCCCCCATTGGCGCTAACGCGATCTACATGGCCTGTGATCTCATTTCGGAAATCCGTAGCTTGCAAACCGAGATTGCCGAACATGGCATGCGTGATGGTGATTATGAGGTTGCTTATACGACCTTGCATGTCGGCAAAATGGCAGGTGGCGAGGTAATGAACATCGTTCCGAACCATGCGAGCTTTGACTATGAAATTCGCTATCTGCCAGAAGATGATGGACCAGCGATTGCGCTTAAAATTGAAGCAGCGGCGGAGCGTGTTGCTGCGAAATTTCGCGACGTGTTTCCGGAGGCGCGGTTTTCATTCCACCAATTGCAGAGTTATCCCGCATTGAATACACCGGTTGATAGCGAGGCGGTTAATTTCGTCCGTGCACTGACCGGTGGAAACTCTGTCGGCAAAATTACTTTTGGTACTGAGGGCGGGTTGTTTCAGCGCGAGCTTGGTGTGCCGGCCGTTGTCTGCGGGCCGGGGAACATTGCCGTGGCCCATAAGCCGGATGAATATGTTAGCGAAGAACAATTAGCATTGTGTGACGAGATGTTTGATCGCTTGTTGGCAGAGGTGACCCGGTGAGCAAACCGCATGCCACAATTATCGGCGCTGGCATTATTGGCGTTTCAACGGCGGCATTTCTGCAAGCAGCTGGATACAAGGTTACTATAGTTGACCGGGTTGGCCCCGGCGAGGGTTGCTCATTTGGCAACGCTGGTGGTATCGCGTTTGGCGAAATTGTACCAACTCTTCATCCTCGTGTATTTTTGAAAATTCCGGGTTGGTTGCTTGATCCCTTAGGGCCGCTCACCATTCGCTGGTCATATTTGCCAAAGGTATTGCCATGGTTTTTGGCGGCGGCGCGCAATGGCATGCCAGACCGGGTTCGAAAAATCACCGAGGCGCGGGCGCAACTGGGTTTGCGGGCGGTGAGCGATTTTGAAACTTTGCTCAAAGCAGCGGGTCACCATGACCTTATGGTCTACCGTGATACTTTGCGACTATTTGATACTGATGCACAATTTCACTCGGAGGCTGGTGAGCGGGCGATTAAGAAAGAACTGGGTTTTGAAGCCCAGGTTTTTTCAGGGGCTGAAGCCCGGGAAATGGAACCTGACATTAGTCCCGATGTGAAACATGGGGCGTTTCATGGCGGTTGGTATTTCGTTAAAAATCCAGAACGCGTCGTCAAATCCATCGCTGAAATGGTGGTGCGCAATGGCGGTAAAATTATAGCGGATGATGTCTCTGAAATAGTACATGCCGACGGCAAAGCCAGTGCATTGAAATTGAAAACGCATGGCGTATTGCCGCTTGACCAATTGGTGATTTGCGCTGGCGCTTATAGTCATTTCTTGGCCAAACAATTGGGCGAGAGCGTTTTGCTCGAAGCCGAGCGCGGCTATCACATGGTTTTACCAAATTCAGGCGTTACTTTATCGCGTTCTATTACTTATGCACGAACGCCCGGCGCGGCAACGCCGATGGAAATGGGGTTACGACTGGCGGGAACAGATGAATTTGCAGGTCTTGATGCGCCAGAAAATTGGGCGCGGGCAGATGCGCTTTGGACGATTTTTAAGCGGATATTGCCGGGGCTTAATCCACCAGATTCCGCCACCACCCGCTGGATGGGGCGAAGGCCCGGCACACCAGATTCACTGCCAGTGATTGGCCAATCGCAAACCACCCGCAATGTTTGGTATGGCTTTGGACACGGCCATATGGGACTGACATGGGGACCGACAACGGGACGCTGGCTTGCTGAAATAATGACCCGCAAAGTTACCAACGAGGACCTGTCGCCGTTTCGGGTCGACCGCTTTTAAAAGGATTGATAATGACCGAAGCCCCGCAAACGATTTTTCTCAAGGATTACAAACCGGTTGCGTTTTTGATCGACCGTGTGGAACTGGAATTCCACTTGTTGGCATCAGCCACGCGGGTAAAAAGTAAACTCCATATGCGGCCCAATCCGGCCCAGCGCGAGGGCCAAGAAAAGTTAATTTTAGATGGGGAGAAAATTACACTCATCAGCATACGGATTAATGGTGGTGAGGTTGCATTCAATCTAACTGATCAACATCTGACCATTGCAAATCCACCATTGGTTCCATTCATAATGGAGATTGAAACCGAGTGTGATCCTAAGGGCAATACATCGCTTTCCGGACTGTATCAATCCAATGGCATGTTCTGCACGCAGTGCGAGGCGGAAGGTTTTCGGCGGATCACCTATTTCCATGACCGGCCCGATGTGATGGCCACATATGAAGTGAAACTCATTGCGGACCGTCAGGCCTTTCCGGTGCTGTTGTCCAATGGCAATCGCGGAGTGACAGGGCATATTCCGGGTACGGATGATCATTATACGGTTTGGCATGATCCACATCCAAAGCCATCGTATTTGTTTGCTCTCGTAGCGGGCGATTTGGCATGTGTGAAAGACCAATTTACCACGTCATCTGGCAAGTCGGTTGAACTCGGAATTTATGTTGAAAAAGGCAAACAGGATCGTTGCGCTTGGGCCATGGAAAGCCTCAAAGCTTCAATGCGCTGGGATGAAAAACGTTTTGGTTTGGAATATGATCTGCACGTTTTCAACATCGTTGCAGTAAGCGATTTTAACATGGGGGCGATGGAAAATAAAGGTCTCAATATTTTCAACGACAAATATATTCTCGCCTTGCCGGAAACAGCGACCGACACGGACTATCTTCTGATTGAAGGCATTATTGCCCATGAGTATTTTCACAATTGGACAGGAAATCGCATCACTTGCCGCGAGTGGTTTCAGCTGTGTTTGAAAGAAGGGCTCACGGTTTTTCGTGATCAGGAGTTTACTTCTGATCTACGCTCACGTTCGGTCAAGCGCATTCAAGATGTGGACAAATTGCGGATGCGGCAATTTCCCGAAGATGCAAGTTCGCTCGCCCACCCGCCGCGTCCAAACGCTTATATGGAGATCAATAATTTTTATACGCCAACGGTTTATGAAAAAGGCGCTGAAATCTGCCGAATGATCCAGACGCTTATCGGCGTTGATGGCTTTCGCAAAGGCATGGATCTATATTTCGCGCGCCATGATGGCGAGGCCGCAACCGTAGAAAATTTTGTGGCCTGTATGGCAGAGGCTAGTGGTCGCGATTTTGGACAATTCTTTGCATGGTATGAGCAAGCTGGAACACCTGAGGTTTCTGTGACCACGCGGTATGATGCGGCAAAAAATATGTTTGCATTTACGGTAAAACAAGAGACCCGCCCTACCGCTGAGCAAGCGGGAAAAGTGGCGTTACATTTCCCATTGGGGGTTGGTCTGATTGCCGAAAATGGCGAAGAATTACCATTGAATGTTGCGCATATTGAAATGACCAGAGAGGTTGAGACTTTCACATTTGGCGGCGTTAAATCGCGCCCGGTTTTGTCGATTAATCGTGGATTTTCTGCGCCAATTATTTTAAAAACTGATTTGACGGCGGCTGACCAATTGCATTTATTGGCGCATGACAGCGATAGTTTTAACCGCTGGCAAGCTGGTCAATTTTTGGCGACAGCGATGATCATCGCATTAGTGCGGAATGAAAAAACTGACGCGCAATCCTATGCTGCAGCTTTGGCGCGATGTTTAGCAGATGTGATGCTTGATGACGCTTTCAAAGCTTTGCTTTTGGCGCTCCCTTCTCCGGCGGAAATTGCGGCAGCTATCGGGACGGATGTTGATGCGAATAGGGTGTATCTGGCAATCAGTACGATGCGAAAAGCTATCGGCGAATATTTGCTTACAGATTTGAAGACTATTGTTGGGCGAACTTCTTATAATGGCCCATATACACCCGACGTCATTGGCATGGCGCGACGCGATTTGCGGAGTGCAGCTTTGCGTTATTTGGCAAGCGCGATGCCCAGTGAAACACGAACAATATTGATCGCAGAGATTGCGAGCGCAAATAATATGACTTCGGAAATCGGTGCTTTAAGTATTCTCAACACAATAGATGGGCCGGATCGACAAACGCAACTGAACGCGTTTTTACAACGGCACCATGATGATCATTTGCTGGTGGATAAGTGGTTCACGCTGTCGGCGCAAACACCGGGCCACGGGTCCGCCGCGCGGATTGAAAAACTGATGCAACATTCGCTGTTTAAAATGACCACGCCGAACCGGGTCTATGCTTTGGTTGGTGGATTTACCGGCGGCAATTTTGCGGGTTTCCATGCTGCGGATGGTGAGGGTTATCGTGTGGTGGCGGACATTATCATGACGTTGAATGGCATAAATCCGCAGGTGGCTTCGCGCATGGCCACAAGTTTCCGCAGTTGGCGGATGTTTGATGTGACCCGCTGCAGTCACGCGCAGAAAAACATGGAGCGGATTTTAGCAACGCCTGATCTTTCGCGCGATGTTTATGAGATCATATCGAGAACGTTGCAGAGTTAGTTCCGGCATTTTTTGAATTTTGATTCATGTGGCCTCGACAAATCGGAAACGACCACGTTATTGCTCGTTAACGAAATGTTTATGAGTGATTCGTTGGGTGGAATTTCCGCCGGTGATTTTTGCGTATCAGCTGCGTCACAAACGAAGGAAGACCCGAGCTTGCCTATAGCGCAAATCAAACAGTTATTTTTTCGCGAGCGAGCGCTGCGCTTAGCATTGCCCTATATGAGTAAGCTCGGCATTACGATAAGCGAGCGCTCTTTGCGGATATTGATAACAGTGTTGACGACATTGTTTTTAGTGGCGCTTAGTCTATCGCTTTTTATGCAGCTGATTTCTGATCGTAATACGCATGTTGCGGAGCAAAGCCGTCTTACCGCCATGTATGCCGAAATTACGGGGCAACGTATTCAATTACGTTTGCAAGCAGAGTTAGCCGGTGGCCAAACGCCAACCCTTCTTGATGACAGCTTGCTTAGTGATACCGTTCCATTTGAAGCCATTGGGGCAAATCGATCTGTTGCTTTGATAAGTCCCGCGGGCATCATATTGGCAAGCAATCCGGCAAGCGCATTTGAGATTGGAAAATCCCTAGCAAGTGTAATGGGACCAAATTTTGCGGCAGATGTGACGGTCAACGCGCCAGAGGTAACAAGCACTGCAATGGCTGATGGTTCCATGGCCTTCTTGGCGACGCGCGATTTGGGCAATTTTCCGGGCAGTTTGCTAGTCATGCAAAAGCAATCTTTTGTATTTGGGCAATGGCAAAATAGCGTCACGCAACTTGTCATTCTATTCTTGGTTACCGCACTGGTTCTCATGATGCTGGGCGGCGCTTTTCATTGGCAGGCTGCACGCGCTTCTGATGCTGATGACATACTCAATATAGCGACACTGCGGCTTGATAAAGCTCTTGATGGTGGTAAGTGCGGGATGTGGGATTGGCGACTTTCCACGGGTGCAATTTTTTGGTCGCGCAGCATGTATGAAATTCTTGGCATGGAGCCACAAAATCGGATGATGCAGTTTGGCGATGTCGCTGATCGCATTCATCCGGACGAAGCCTCTCTCGATAATTTGGTTGAAGAATTATTGGACGGCACGCGGACGGTTTTTGACCAAGAGTTTCGCATGCGCCATCAGCTCGGCCATTGGGTTTGGCTTCGGGCGCGCGCGGCCTTGGCACCCGGCGAAAAATCTGGCGAAACGCATCTGGTTGGCGTGGTGTTTGATATCAGTCGGCAGAAGGAAATGGACAAGGCCAATCAAGACGCTGAAATGCGCTTGAAAGATGCGATTGAAAATATCTCTGAGGCTTTTGTGCTTTGGGATGCTGACAATAAATTGGTGATGTGTAATTCGAAATATCAACAATTTCACTCTTTGCCGATGGAGGCATGCCAGCCTGGAACGGACTATAGCGTTCTGACCCGTTCATCTAAGGAACCCATCGTTCGGCAGTTTATTCCGAGTGCGGCTGGTGAAAAATCAGACGCCAAATCACTGGAAGTGCAATTGGGCGACGGGCGATGGTTGCAGATCAATGAACGGCGCACCAAGGATGGTGGCTTTGTTTCAGTTGGCACCGACATTACACCGCTGAAACGCCAAGAGCGGGGCTTGCTCGATTCAGAAAGCACATTGATGAAGGCGGTGCGTGATCTGCAAAAAGAACGCCAAACCGCTGAAGAGCAATCGCAACGTTTGGCGGATCTGGCCGATAAATATGCGAGCGAAAAAACCAAGGCCGAAGCGGCCAACCGCTCAAAGTCTGAATTCCTTGCCAACATGAGCCATGAATTGCGCACGCCGCTAAATGCCATCATCGGCTTTAGCGAAGTGATGCATCAACAAATGTTCGGGCCAATTGGTACGCCGAAATATGCGGAATATTCGCGCGATATTCATCGCAGCGGGCAATTCTTGCTGGACGTGATCAATGATATTTTGGATATGTCCAAAATTGAAGCGGGGCGCATGGAGCTAGAGCTTGGGCAGGTGACATTGCAGGTCGTGGTGGACGATGTATTGCGGCTGATTGGGCCGCGGGCGGCTGAAGGCAAGGTCACGATCAACCAAGAAATTTCGGCGGATCAACCGTTTATTGCGGATCGTCGGGCCTTGAAACAGGTGTTCATTAACTTGCTTTCGAATGCTGTGAAATTCACTCCAGAAGGCGGCACGATTACGATTGCTGCTGAGCAACGGCCCGAGCTGTTGACGATCACAATTAACGACACGGGCATTGGCATTCCGAAGCGCGATATGCAGAAATTGGGCCGCCCGTTCGAGCAAGTTGAAAATCAATTTACGAAGTCCAAGGGTGGCTCTGGTTTGGGGCTGGCGATTTCTAAATCACTGATTGACTTGCATAAGGGTGTGCTGGAAATTGACAGCGTTGTCGGTAAAGGTACGACTGTGACTTTACGGTTGCCAAGATTGAGCGCGCATTGACCGTTAGTTGACTATTCTCACCTGTCCGCGCAGTGTTCAAATGGATAGCGACTTTAAAGTGGAGAGCGGATAAAATGGTGTTCAAGGTCGTCGGACTGTCGATATTCGTCGTTTTCCTGAATCTTTCTCATTGCCTTGCTGCCGAAAAACTGATCTGGAAAACTGAAGTCAGTTTAGCGGAAGTGCTGGAAACAAGTGTGGAATGCAAGCCCGACGATAGCGAATGCTTTCAATCTGATCATGTTAGCTATGAATACGTGAGCCACTACGGAAGAAGACTCTATTTGACTTATGAAGAAGCTTCCCGCGTTTATCTTAGTTTTGATGCCCCTTTGGACGTTGATCCAGATTCACAGCATAGTTTTGCATATGGCCAAGTGGCTCATGGAGCTTATGATTGGGGTGGAATCTTGCAAGGCGGGAAATTTAAACCGCTCTATGCGATCAAGCGTTTCTATGATCCTGGGTTCGATTATTCCGCTGATAAAGTAGACCAAACAAAATCCGGATTATACGTGTGGCGGCTTTCAGCGCTTGCGGGCAAAGGCCGATCTGAAACGATTGGAATGGGAGGCGCAGAAAATTCTAAAGCGCGGGCTTTGGCGGAAAATGATTTTGCGAAGCTACAGGTAAGAATAAACTAGAGCGCCGAGCGAGCAGACAGAGCCAATCTAAAATCTCTCCATGGTCGGGCTTGCCCCGACTATCCAGACTTTGAATCGTCCGACATGTGCAAAGTCTGGTTCACCGCCACAAAGGCGGTGATGGAGAGTTTTGGGGACAGCGGTGCAATGGATCATAATTGACGGCTTGC
>JAYUOP010000298.1:0-2265 GCA_043760745.1 Hyphomicrobiales bacterium | reverse complement strand
TCAAACGAGCAAGCCAACGCTTTTTCCATGCGCCTGATGCTGAATGGTGCAGGCGAATTGGTCTCGCCAAATGCCAGCGTCGATGCCATTCCCGTTAAAGATTTCGACATCACCAAAGCATCAGCAAAAACCCCAGCGGGCATTTATGCTTTAGGCACCAGAGAACGTGCGATCAATTTAGATTTGAAACAGGCAGACCTGATCCCAATCACAACATTGGGCAATGGCATAAGCTTGCAAAACATCGTTCCCCCAAAAACCACCAGCTATGCTGCAATCTTATTTATCTTGGCAGCGCTTTTGTTTTTGGCAGATACATTGGCCGCAATCATTTTAGGCGGCGGCCTAAAGCTTGCGCGGCGCAGCAATGCCACAGCCGCACTTCTCGTCTTCATGCTCAGCGGCGCATTGGCTCTGCAACCCAACAATGCCCGCGCCGACGATCAATCCGACCTTAAAGCTGCCACCGAGACCCACCTTGCATTTGTTAAAACCGGTGACGCAGAAATTGATCAGACCAGCGAACAGGGTTTAAAGGGCCTTGGCCTCATCATGGCCGATCGCACCTCAGCCGCATTGGGTGCACCCGTGGGTGTGAATGTCGAAACTGATGAACTCGTATTTTATCCAGTGCTTTATTGGCCCGTGAGCGAAGCAGCCCCAACACCAAGCGATAAAGCCCTGGCCCGCATTGATGCTTACATGAAAAACGGCGGCACCATTGTTTTTGATACCCGTGATGCTGGAACTGATTTTGGCAGCGGCAGCCCCAATGGCGATGCTCTAAAACGCATCCTCGCAAAGCTTGATGTGCCGCCATTAGAGCCGGTGCCAGAGGGCCACGCGCTTACTAAATCTTTCTACCTCTTGAAAGATTGGCCCGGCCGCTATGAAGGCGGTGCCTTATGGGTCGAAGCCCAGAACGGCGAAAGCCCCGCCAAGTCCGATGGCGTTTCCGGCATCATCATTGGTTCCAATGATTATGCATCAGCCTGGGCATTGGACGATAACGCCCAACCATTAAATGCCATCGTCGGCGGCTCAGACCGTCAACGTGAATATGCATTCCGCGTTGGCGTGAATATCGTGATGTATGCTTTGACCGGAAATTACAAAACCGACCAAGTGCATGTGCCTGCTCTTCTTGAAAGGTTGGGCCAATGAACTTCCAAATTGAATACGCACCATTCATAACTTGGCCCGTGCTTGGCATATTCGCAGCACTCTGTCTGGCCGCAATAATATTTATGGCGTTGAATAGAAGACGCGGTACACTTTTGCGTGCAGCAACTGCTTGCCTGCTGATAGCCTGCCTCGCCAACCCAACAATCCGCCAAGACGAACGCGAACAACTTTCAGATATTGCTGTCGTCATCGTCGATCAAAGCCAGAGCCAAAACATTGGCCAACGCACGGCCCAAACGCAAAAAGCTTTGGCTGATTTAAAAGCGCGCGTTGCGAACTTAGGCAACACAGAACTTCGCAGCGCCAACGTCACTTCTGGTATTGAAACCGGAAGCGATGGCACGCGGTTATTGACTGCACTTAGTAAGACCGTTTCCGATATTCCTAAGGACCGTTTCGCTGGGGCATTTTTAATCACTGATGGCCAAGTGCATGACGTGCCACAAACATTGACAGGCCTGCCCACTCCGATTCACAGCTTGATCTCAGGCAGCAAAAACGAAAGCGACCGCCGCATCGTCATCGATAAAAGCCCGCGCTTTGGCATTGTTGGCCAAGAACAAACCATTCAGTTTCATGTTGAAGAATCCAGTAGCGACAGATCACCAGTCACCGTCACCGTGCAAATCCCCGGCGGCGCTTCAACAAGCCTCAACGTAACGCCCGGCGTCGTCACCGATTTTCCAATGAAGATTGAACACGCAGGGCAAAATTTTGTCGAGCTATCCGCCGCCATTCGCGACGGTGAGTTATCCAAAGAAAACAACCGCATGGTGGCAGTAATAGAAGGCATCAGAGACCGCTTGCGCGTGCTGCTCGTCTCAGGCCAACCCCATGCTGGCGAGCGCACCTGGCGCGATCTTCTCAAAGCTGATGCATCAGTTGATCTGGTGCATTTCACCATTTTGCGCCCACCTGAAAAACAAGATGGCACACCAACGAAAGAACTCTCACTGATCGCTTTTCCAACGCGCGAACTTTTTATAGGTAAGCTTGATCAGTTCGATCTGGTAATTTTTGATCGATATCACCGCCAAGCCATTCTGCCTGATGCTTACATGGCCAACATTGCCGAATACG
>JAYUOP010000297.1:0-14698 GCA_043760745.1 Hyphomicrobiales bacterium | reverse complement strand
TGTTTTTGTGGGCAGCTTCATTGGCACACCACAGATGAATATGATCGAAGCCAATCTGAAAGACTATTCGAGCGGCAAAGCAAATCTTGGATTTGGCGCAGAAGGCTTAACGCTTTCAGCAAATTCAGCGGTTGGAAAATTAGGGCCGAGTAAAGTCACTATCGGCATTCGTCCACGTGCATTCGCGCCGATCCCCAAAGCCTCCAAGGAAAGCATAACGGTGAGTGCCGAGTTGATTGAGCCCATGGGTGCAGAAACGCTGATCCATGGGCGAAGCAAAGGTGGGCGAGACATTCGCGTTGTTGTTCCGCGCGAAAAACGGGTTAAAATTGGTGAGGTTTTGCATCTGCAACCGGACCCCGCACAAACCCATATATTTGGCAATGATGGCAAGGCGGTGCGCGCATGACCGACAAACCAGAAACTGGCATGACCGCAAAAACCGCCTTACGTTTTGAATATGCTGTTATTGGTCTTGGCCTTTTCGCGCTACTGTTGATTTTTCAACCCTTCAGTCTGACCTTGTTTTCCATTGGCTGTATGCTGGTTGTTCTTGCAGGTCTCGTAAACAATCTTTTGCCGCTAGCCCAACCAGGCGTGGAAGTAAGATCTGTGATCACCATAGCGATGGTTGTGGCCATGGTGTTTTGCTTGGTATTGCTTGCATCGATCACCGCCGCTCATCTCTATGGGGTGTTTTTTTTGGCACCACCAAACCCTGATACCGCCGCAGGAAAAGCCATGTTAGCCGCTCCCAAATTCTACGCTCATCCCTTTGTTTGGAGTGTTGCTGGAGTTGCGGCAATACTTGCAATTCTGATCTATCGGCGTAACACGAGTAACCGCTGATATGCGTTATGATGTCTCTGTCATTGGTCTCTATATTCTTGATGTTTTAGGTCGCCCAGTTACGCAAATCCCTGAGCGCGGTAACGTCGATTTCATCGAAGAAATTCGCTTAACGGTCGCTGGAACCGCTGGCGGCACAGTTGTCGACACCGCTAAACTCGGTTTGAACAGCTTGGCCGTTGGTGCTGTTGGTGATGACGAAAAAGCCGATTGGGTTTTGATGACCCTGCAAAAACACGGCGTTGATACCTCCGCTATGCAGCGCCTGAACGGTATTCCAACATCGGCCACCATTCTCAACGTCCGCCCAAATGGCGAGCGCCCCGCCTTGCATGTCCGCGGCGCTTCTGATCATTTTGATATTTTGCCAGAAGCTTATGATTACGTTTTCAACGCCCCGATTGTTCATCTTGGCGGCACTGGGCTCTTAAAAAAACTAGATGGGCCCGCCAGTGTCACAATTCTCAAAGAAGCAAAAAAGCGCGGCTGCATCGTCACATTTGATCTGATCGCCGCGAATGCTGAAACCGCCAGAATTGTAAAACCACTACTTCCCTATATCGATTACTTTATGCCATCGATTGAAGAAGCCAAAGATATGTCTGGCCAGAACACCGCTGCAGATTGCGCGAAGTTTTACCTCGATCATGGTGCTGCGGCTTGCGTCTTTACCCTTGGTAGCGAGGGCGCATATTACGCCCATAAAGACGGTACACGCCTCTCCTCACCGGCCTATGAGATTGCTGTTGTTGATACCACCGGCTGCGGCGATGCTTTTGATGCAGGCTTTATTGCGGCCTTGCACCATAAGATGGATACCGAAACCGCTCTGCGCTTTGCCCAAATGGCAGCAGGACTTGTGGCCACAGGCCTTGGCTCCGATGCCGGGATCATTTCCTTTGCCGACACCTTACAAAAAATGAAAACATGGAAGATTAAACAATGAGATTTAGTGGTCGTCGCACAGTTGTAACGGGTGGGCTTTCCGGCATCGGCGAAGCTGTTGTGAAGCGCATCACAAGTGAAGGCGGTCATGTTGCCATTTGGGATATGAACGGCGGCATTGTCACTGATATTTCAGATTTCAAATCGGTTGAAGCTGCAGCTGCCGAAACCGTAAGGCAACTCGGCGGCATTGATATCTTGGTCAATAGTGCGGGGATCACCGGACCGACAGTACCCGTATTGGAATTCCCACTCGATGGCTGGTTGCAAACCATTGCCATCAACCTCAATGGGACGTTCTATACAAACAAAGCAGTCGTCCCGCACATGATAGCGCAGAACTATGGACGCATCGTCAACGTGGCGTCTATTGCTGGAAAAGAGGGAAACCCCAATGCGTCCGCTTATTCAGCATCCAAGGCAGGCGTCATTGGCTTCACAAAATCTTTGGCTAAAGAACTCGCGAAAACCAATATCACCGTAAATGCCGTAACCCCTGCCGCCGTGCGCACGCCGATATTTGATCAAATGCCACAAGTCCATATAGACTTCATGCTATCCAAAATTCCTAAAGCGCGATTTGGCACAGTGGATGAAGTCGCCAGTATTATATGTTGGCTGGCCAGTGAAGAATGCTCGTTCTCTACGGGTGCAGTGTTCGATGTCTCGGGCGGCCGCGCAACCTACTAATCGTCAAAACTACTTTGCCCTGTCATATCAGATTGGCTTGATTTAATCCGTTGGCGATAGGCTTCCGGATTTTCAAATTTTCCGACCCATATTCCACGCTTCGCAATCTTGGCATCTTGCTCAGCTGTCACATAAGCAAAGCTATGCTTGCGATAAGCAATAGCCCAACCTAAGCGCACCAGTTCCTGATTGATATTGAGTTTGTCGATACGACAGTCAGAAACCGCTCGACCATAACGATCATCTTCTATGGATCGACAAGAAATAATCTGTCCACGGATGAGTTTTGCCAGCTCTTCGCGCGCCAGCTTCCCGCATTGATAGCTTTTTCTTGCACCATCATTGCAGGTCTGTCGATACTCCGGTGCATCAATGCCATGCAGACGGATTTCAGTTTTTCCCAACCGCAAGGAATCGCCGTCGACCGGCGTCGCATTTCCTGGCGCTAAATCAAATCCACCAAAATCGCGAAAACCATAAACGACGCCCGCAAAAATTTGTAACAACACCAAAAGTTCAGTAAGGCGCGCCGCTGCGGTTTTCCGACGGTAGCGATATCTACTCACGCCAGCTATTCACGCCAACGCACAGCGGCATCATCATCGCTCGCCTTTGCATCAACCCATAAGGCACCCGAAGCGCCCGCTTCCAATTTCCAAAACGGTGCTTTGGTCTTCAGCCAATCGATCAAAAAATGGCATGCCTCAAAGGCGGCTTCGCGATGCGCAGACGTTGCAATTACCAGAACGATATCTTCGCCAAGTGTCATCTTACCGTAGCGATGAACAATGAGCGAGCCTTTCAACGGCCAACGCCGCTGCGCCTCAGCTTCAATATCCATCAAAGCTCTTTCTGTCATGCCGGGATAATGTTCAAGCGTGAGTTCGCTCACCTCATGGCCTTCATTCATATCCCGCACCGAGCCCACAAAAAGCACAGTACCACCAATCGCGGTGCAAGCTGATTTCATAAGCTGCAATTCATAACTTACATCAAATGGATGTTCTTGAATTCTGATCATAAAACAATTGTGCCTAGACTCGCGTTCAGTTTCAATTAGCTTTTGTAGTCGTGGGTACTTTTTTTGGCAGTCTTTTTTGGCTTCCTGAAACAAATCCTTCTGATTTCAACCGCGCAAATGCTGCGCGGGGATCGGTCAGAATTCCTTCAATATCCGGTTGAATTTGTGGGGTGCTCCAAGGGCCAACGATGGCAATTTCAACGGGAAGCCTGAGTTTGGCTTTGTCATCAGCGATCAAAATTGGATCTATTTTAAGATCCACAGCAGCGCGTAGGACATCAATCTCACCGCCCCCAGTGACCTGATAACCTGGACCCGAAAATGTGATGTCTTGGGTGATTGCAATACCGTCATCGATTTGAAAAGCTGCACTCCCGGCGCGCACAAGGAGTGATTTTTTCGTCTTGTTTGGCCAGCCCGTAATCACCTCTTTGCTGATCGTGCCAACAAAATCGGCGACGTCCGCTCCTAAGACTTCGCTGTCTTTAAGAGCGATTTTTGCTGTCCCCGAAAGTTTAGAGAGAAGTTCCGCGGGTGATTTACCATCAGAGCGCATAGCCAATTCAATAACCATTTTTCCCTTGGAAAACACAAGGGGGACAAGTTTGGAAAGTTCAATCGTTTGGCCAGCGAACTTCATATCCATTGTTTTGCCATCTCCATCGCTGACCAAATCGACTTGACCGCGAATACCGTCCACAGTGCTCAATTTGACCTGTGAAGCGTTATCATCAAGCGTAACCGAAATAGAACTTTTACCAAGTTGAACATCACGAAGTCTTAAGTCTTCGATCTCTAAATCGAAACGGCCAGTTCTGCCAAATTCCCAAAATTGTGCTTCTGACCACAAATTGTTGAAGTCTGAGACTTTGACCGAAGAGGTTACAAGGTTCGCAATCAATGTATCGTTGGAAATTGCGATTGAACCTTTGGCTATAGTGTTGTTGATGGCAACATCAGCATCGGGCCACTGCAATGTTTTATCAGTACCAGACAACGCACCTGATATTTTCAAAGCGTTTTCCCAAGAGATTAAATCGCCACGGCCGTTGAAAACGAAACCGTCGAGAAATCTCAATTGACCCGCCAATGTGAGTGAAGTGCTGGCAAATGTGATTGCCCCGTCAAACGGCGAACCATCTTCAGATAGTCTCCGCATTGAAGCCAAGTTGAGGACAACATTTCCATATTGGCCGTCACGCAAAAACTTGCCTTTTATTTCGGTTTCGCCGGTGTCCGAAGTTTCAATCTCGGCCGATATGCCTTCAAATTTTGCGGTACCAAACTTGAGTGCGCTATCTTTAACTTCTATCGACAAGGCGTGAGACGTTTCTGGCTGTAATTCTGTTTTACTATTGTTACCCATTGTAATCGTGATATCAGCCTGTGACAGGATGACTCTGCTTGGTTTAAGTGTTGCAAGCAAAAGCGCGGTAATTGGAATTTGTATTTCCGCTGTTGTTGCTTTGATTGCCGCCTTTAACTTTCCGGTTTCTGATGTGATAGCAACACCGTTTGCGACAATGCCGAAACTTGGCAAAACCATTAAGCGAACGGTGCCATTGATGATCAACCCATTCCCAATTTGGCTTTGCAATCCACGCGCAAGGAAATTTGGTAAAGCCAAGAAAACCAGCGCAAAAGCAATTGCGGCTAGCGCCAGTAAGGTGAAAATTTTTCGATTTCGATTCATGAGTATCTGCACACCAAAACCTTTTGGCCTTTTCAAGGCGTCAGGTTTGTGGTCGCGAAAATTGCCGTGCCAAAAAGTAAATCGGAATCAAACCAACAATTACAATTGTCAGCGCCGGCACTGAACTTTCCTCGAGTTGATCAAGCGATGCCAACATAAAAACCTGCGTTGCCAAAGTTTCGAAATCAAATGGTCGCAAGATCAATGTGGCTGGCAACTCTTTCATTGCATCAACAAAAATCAATAAGCCAGCACTAAAGAGTGCAGGGCGTAGCAGGGGCAGATGCACATTGAATATCACGTGTCTTGGCCCCCGACCCAGAGTTCTGGCTGCAGCATCAATGTTTGGTGTGATGTTTTTAAAACCAGCAACAAGATTGCCAAAACCAATGGCCATAAACCGAATGACATAAGCAAAGACAATTGCAAAAATTGATCCCGTGAGAATGAGACCACTTGAAAACCCAAACCAGTTTTGCATGCGGCCATCAAGCCAATTATCAAAACCAGCAAGCGGAATGAGTACACCAAGTCCAAGCACAGTTCCGGGAATTGCATATCCTGTCGTAGCCAGACGAATAAGAGTCTGAAACCAACCACGCTCAGAGTTACGGTGATTGTAAACTAACAGCAGTGCAAACAGCAAAGTGATAGCCGTTGCAATTGCAGCGAGGCTCAAAGAATGGAATGTGCTCGTCAGAAAATCTTTCGCTACAAAAAGTTCAAGCCTTCGGGCGGCGTATCGACATAAAATGACGGCTGGCAAAATAAAACCAATCAGCAACGGAACTAAAAGTGATAGAATTGCCAAAACGGCACCCCCCCCGCGCAATTGATAGCGATCAGGTTGCGTCGAACCAGTTTTGATGTCTTGAGCGATAGTATGCCGTCGGGCAAAACGTTCAGCAGAGATCAATGCAAAAACAAATACCAAAAGTACAAATGACAGTTGTGCCGCACCGCCAAGGTTGCCTTGTCCGAGCCATGTTGCGTAGATGCCGAATGTCAACGTTTCAACACCGAAGAACCCAACAGCAGCAATATCATTTAAGCACTCCATCAAAACAAGGCTTAACCCCACCATCAATCCGGGCCTTGCTTGCGGCAATGCAATTTTGCGAAAAACCCGCCAGCCATTGCTGCCAAGGGTTCTAGCGACGTCGAGCTGCCCATTTGATATGCTCAGGAAACTCACGCGTCCGGCCATGTAAACATAAGGTGCGAGTACAAATGACAAGATCACAATTGCACCACCAAGGGAGCGAATTTCTGGAAACCAATAATCGCTTGGTTTGGTCCATCCCATGACATGGCGCATGTGCGATTGGAGCGCTCCGGAATAAGTCAGGAAATCCACATAAGTGTAAGAGATAATATATGTCGGCATGGCGAGCGGCGTGAGCGCTGCCCACATAAAAAATTTGCGACCTGGAAACTCGCAAAAAGTAACCAGCCAAGCGCCAGCGGTCCCGATCACCAACGAGAGAAAACCTACACCCAAAAGAAGTGCGAGTGTCCGCCCAATATATCCGGGCAAAACACTGCCCCATAGTTGCGGCCAGATGTTTTCCGTTGGGCTGAGCGTAAGTACAATAACAGTTATGATTGGTAAGCAGAGCGCTGCAATGGTTGCCATTGCTAAGCCTCGCTTCAGAAATTTATATTCTGTATACTGATTATTCTGCAAGTACACGGGTCGTCGGGAAAGTGATTTCAATCATGGTGCCTTTGCGGGGTTCGCTACTAATCACAAATCCGGCGCGGTTTGCTTCCACCAAAGCTTTGGTAAGTGGCAGGCCAAGGCCGGTTCCGCTGGTGACACGTCCTTCCGCCTCAATCCGTTTAAACGGTTCCAATGCATCCCTGATCTCGGTTACATTCATGCCAATTCCAGTATCTTTGACACGTAAACTTAAAGCGCCATCATCATTAAGTGTAGCAGAAATAATAACCTGCCCGCCGGGATCAGTAAACTTAATCGCGTTCGACAAAAGATTGAGCAATACTTGCCGCAAAGAACGCAAGTCCGCCACGACATTTGGCAATTTCGCTGGAATAGCTTTGCGTACCACAACGCGCGCAACTGTGGCTGCTTCTTGCAGCATACGTGTGGCTTGATCCACCACATCGCTCACGCTGACGGAAGTGAAATTGAGATCAAGTTTGCCCGCTTCAACTTTTGATAAATCCAAAAGATCGTTGATCAAGGATAATAAGTGATTGCCGCTCGTGTGAATATCATTGACATAGCCACGATATTTTTCATTTTCGATTGCGCCAAAACGCTCCAGCCGCATCATTTCTGAAAATCCAATGATTGAATTTAATGGTGTGCGCAATTCGTGGCTGATATGAGCGAGGAAATCAGACTTCTGCCTGCTGCTGGCTTGAGCAATTTCTACGGTATCACGCAGTTCTTTTTCGGTCCGTTTCCATTGGGTAATATCGCGTAATACTGCATAGAATGAGGCGGTGGATTTTTTGCTCGGCAAGGCGCCAATGGTTAGAAACAAAGCGACCGACCCACCTTGCTTGACGACAGCCGTAATTTCTCGGCCATCATTCAATACCCTAGCAACGCCCGGGCCTTGAATGAATGCCAAATATTCTTTGAGCGTTTTGCGACTTTCAACGGTCAGGAGGTCTGCTAATTGTTGATCAGCGACTTCTGCTGTCCGATAGCCAAATAAAGCTTCTGCCCCAGCGCTCAAACTTTGAATGCGGCCAAGACGATCTAGTGTAATGATTCCATCCGAAGCAATATCAAGAATTGAGCGCAAGTCTTCATCGCCCAAGATGCTCACTTTGGCGGTCGGTTGCAGTTTTACCACATTAGATGTTGGCGTTTCCGAAACCAGAACTGGCGTTGTTGCGGCAGGCTCAACTTCAATCTCAGGCTCTGACGAAGCCATAATTTTAAGCTCAGTTTCCGGGGCGGCGAAGACCTTCAATATTGGCGCGACAGGCGTCTCAATCGTTGGGCGCAAACCTTTCAGCAAAAATTGGCGTGCTGGTCCGCCGTGCCAAGCCACCGTAGACATTGTAATCGTTGCTACAACATCGTGGCAGATAGCAACCGATGGTAATGATTGACCAAGGGATGAGAACAAACTCCACACATCGTCATTGTTCACCAATTCGGCGGAAGATTTGAATGACAAAAGTTCAAGCGTTTTGTTATTCGCAAAGATAATCTGATTATTCTGCGTAATCAAAAGCGCGTCTGAAACCCGGTTCAGCGCGTCACGCAAAGGTGCTGGAATTTCTGGAACATTGCGCAAAGGTTTTGGCGGCGTGATTGGATCCAGTTTTGGAATGTCGACTTCCACAGCTTTTGGCGCGTCTATCAATGCCGAAGTGAGTTGCGCACCAATCGTTTCAAAGGCCTGACCATCATCACCTTTGGTGGGCGCTTCTTGGTGATCTAAAAGATCTTCCATGCGCTGTTCAAGTGCGCGGCGCTCGGTGATGTCGTCCATCAGAAGCAAGCTTGCCCCCGATATCGCTCCGGATAACCTTTGCAACGTCAGCCGAATATCGCGTTGACCAAATGGTGTTTCAATCACTTGTACCGCACTTGCTGTTGCGGCTACCAATAAGCGGGCGCGAAGCTCAGTTGCAGCTGGCTCATTGCCCATCAAGCTCGCCAAATCCACGCTGCGCTCTTTTGCCAGCAATCTTTGCGCTTCGCCATTTAGTCGCGTAAATCGTCCGTCTCGGTCAATCAAGCCTGCTGCCATTGGCATTAAATCAAAGGCGGCATTCAAATCGTCATCTTGAGTTGGATCGCTAACGGCAACCTCGGCTGATTTTTCAACCACCAAAACCCCAGCCCGCCCATCAATCAGCGCGTGAATCATACATAAGGCATGGATCGGAACCGTTTGTCCGGTTGACGGAAAATGAAGCAAGGCCTCAATGGTTTCGCCGCGTGGCAAGTTCCGCGCTAAGTCAGCAATCCGCTCAATGCCGGGCTCATTGAGATCAAATGGCCGGTCAATCAGATCAAACATTGATTTTCCACCGAATTGATGGATTGCTGGTTTGTTTGCCCACACGATGCGCCCGCGCACGCCATCCCAAAGCCATGCCGCCTCAGCCGCTCCGCGCAGATTTTCCAATGTATACGGCGCAGATGCGGTCAAGAAAGCTCTCCAAGTGAAATTGCAGTGATTTTGTTAACGTATTGTTAGTCATTTTATCCAACTTCGCCACCAAATAATCAACAAGACTCCGAAGGTTCCAGCCTAACTTTCCATATTAAGGTGAATCTTCAAAAATGCTGCGTTGCAAAAATATATTGCAATGCAGCATAAATTGAATTATATCTACTGCAACAGATTAATTTCACTGCGTTAACCCTCTGGAGAATGAACATGAGCAAGAAAACCACTATCGAAAACCAAGTTTCCGAGACAATTGCCCAAGTTGGCGATTTCGCCAAAGAACAAGTGCAGACTTTAGAAGCTTCAACCGAAGTTTACAAAGCAGGATTTGCTGATTTGAATGCAAAGACGATGGCTGCTGCGAAAGCAAACATGGATGCAACTTTTGCATTTGCGACTGCTGCCTTTGGTTTAAGGGACGTTTCAGCACTCTTAACTCTGCAACAAGATTTCGTAAAAGCGCAAACTACCGCTTTCCAAACCCAAGCCAAAGAATTGAACGAATTGACAATGGTTGTGGCCAAAGATGCCATGAAGCCAGCGCAAGATGGATTTGCAAAGTCGGTTGCTGAGTTCAACAAGACAATTGCTGCTTAATACCAAACAAAAACGGAGCATTTCCTCCCGCTCCGAGAATAAAAAAGGCTCGCATTCATCGCGAGCCTTTTTGTTGGTTGAATTTACTTTCGCTAAGCGCTAGTGATGCGCCCGATGCCGCCATAGCTCAGTTGGTTAGAGCGCTAGATTGTGGATCTAGAGGTCCCCCGTTCGAGCCGGGGTGGTGGTACCATTTTATTTTGCTGTGATCAGATGCGCTATTTTTTGTGGGGTCGGTCCGCCATACGCCCAATCCAACAATTCAATCGTGTGCACAATCGGAATGCCTGTCGCTGAGCCTATTTGCGTAATGCAGCCAATATTCCCGGTTGCAATAACATCAGGCTGTAAGCTTTCAGTATTCTTTATTTTTCGAAACTTAAGTTGATCAGCGATTTTTGGCTGCAAAATATTGTAAGTGCCAGCCGATCCGCAGCATAAATGCCCCTCCGGAACCTCGCTCACTTTGAAACCGGCATGACGTAAAAGTCTAACGGGCTGGGTTTTCAGTTTTTGGCCATGTTGCATTGAGCAAGCCGAATGATAAGCGATATGCAAATCATTTTGCTGTGGCGGTAAATCGATAGCACTCAGAAATTCAGTGATGTCTTTTGCTTTCGCGCTGATGGCGGAGGCTTTCTCAGCATAGTCGGGATCAAGCCGCAGCATATGGCCATAGTCTTTAATCGTTGTGCCGCATCCAGATGCCGTAATGATGACATGATCAACTTTGGCCGCAGTCCATGCATCAATCAGTGTTTTAGCACTCGCAAGGGCAGGTGCTTCTTTGCCCATATGATGGGTCAGCGATCCGCAACAACTTTGCGATGCAACATCAACCTCATAACCCAACCGCGTGATAAGTCGGATCGTGGCGGCATTGATGGCAGGCTCAATGACACTTTGCACACAACCTTGAAGGAGCGCTACCCGACCTTTACGCACGCCTTTCGCCGGATAAACTCCGACCACACCCAATGGCTCAGGCGATTGTAATTTATCCGGAACCAATTTTAATGCCGCGGCAAATTCCGGAACCCCAGCGCTGATGAATACCGATTGCAGAGGTTTTGCAATACGCGCCAAAATCATCAGTGGACGGAATAATTGTGAACGCGGCATAACATAAGCCAAAACATTCCGCAGCATTCTTTGCAAAATTGGTCGATCATATGTTTTCTCAATGTGGGCGCGCGCGCCATCAATGAGATGCATGTAGTTCACGCCAGATGGACACGTCGTCATGCAAGATAAACAAGATAAGCAACGATCAACATGCTTTACTGTTTCAGCCGTTGCCGCTTCACCTTTTTCCAGCATGTTTTTAATTAAGTAAATCCGCCCGCGCGGACTGTCGAGTTCATCACCGAGCAAAACATAAGTCGGGCAAGTCGCCGTGCAAAATCCGCAATGCACGCACTTTCGCAAAATGCCATTGGCATCGGCAATATGTGGGTCTTGCAATTGTTCAAGGGTGAAGTTGGTTTGCATGACTATTAGCAGCCCTCGTACATTCGGCCAGGATTAAGCACAGATTGCGGGTCAAAGCTGGACTTAACCCGCATTGTGAGTGCAGCTAACCCTGCTTTTTGTGGATGAAAAACCGGAACCATTTTGCGTTTGTCAGCCGGTGCCCGAACGAGAATCGCATGCCCAGATTTAAGATTGCCACGGACTAAAGTTGACCCACAATCAAATGATTGTGGCAAGTCCAGCCAGATCAATCCACCCGCCCAATCCAAAAAATAGCGGGCGTTGGTTTTAGAAACTACAGCGGCAACAAAGGCTGGGGCCTCACTTGGTGTAGTCGATATTTTCCAGACATCGCGCTCCAAATTATCAGCAAGTGGCAAAACATTGCGCACCTTCGACCATTCCGCCTGTGACTGCGCTCCAGCCAATACTGAGCGTGGTAATTGCTTCAATAACTGAGAAAGTTTTTCCAAGCGGTAAGCAATTGAAGCGGGAATTCCCTCCAAACGCAGCAGCACATTGCGGTTCATATAAGCAGCCCCACAAATCTCGGCTGATGACTGCATCGCTTGGCTCATCACCTCTACCGCCAAATCAACATCAAGGTCTTCGACCACCAAAGTTTCCTCAGTTTCTGGCGCTGGTAAAACTTTTAAAATCAGCGATGTCATCACAGCTAACGTTCCGTATGAATTTGCCATTAGTTTCGGTAAGTCATAGCCCGTAACGTTTTTAACCACCCGCGCACCAGCTTTAAAGATTTCCCCACGACCAGACACCGCCTGAAATCCCATCACATGGTCGCGCGCTGCACCCGCACTTAAGCGTCTTGGGCCAGATAAATTACAGGCAATAATGCCACCAATACTACCCGCATGCTGCGATCCCAAAAGTTGCGAATAATCTGGCGGTTCAAAAGCTAAATGTTGTTTTTTCGATCTAAGCAATTTTACAATATCAGCCATTGGAGTAGCCGTACCGACGTCGAGGATGAGCTCTTCCGGTTCGTAAGCAATCACACCTTTGAACGCCGCCAACGAAACCGGCTGCCCTTGCACTGGCCGCCCCAAACCAGATTTGGTTCCTAGTCCTTGAACAGACAAGGGGCTCCCAGCTTTGATGACATCAGAAAGTTCTGTCAGATTTTTTGGCCGTAACATGTCAGTCATCAGAATCTCGGAATATCCGGAAAGGGCAGGCGACCACCGCTCACATGCATCCGCCCCATTTCAGCGCAGCGATGCAAAGTTGGGAAAACCTTGCCGGGGTTGAGAAGTCCTTGGTCATCAAAAGCGCATTTCATACGTTGCTGTTGCAGGAGATCAAGTTCTGAAAACATCTCCGGCATAAGATCTCGTTTTTCAATACCTACACCATGCTCGCCGGTGAGCACGCCACCAACTTTCACACACAGCCGCAAAATATCTGCACCAAAATCTTCCGCCCGTTGTAGCTCATCGTCCTGATTGGCATCATAAAGAATAAGCGGATGCAAGTTGCCATCGCCGGCGTGAAACACATTAGCGACGCGCAGATTATATTTCACCGACAGTTCCGCCATGCCGCGCAAAACCTCAGGAAGTTTCTTGCGTGGGATTGTACCATCCATGCACAAATAATCCGGTGAAATCCGCCCTACTGCTGGAAATGCCGCTTTGCGACCAGCCCAGAATAAAATACGTTCTTCTTCAGAGTTTGAAACCCGTAATGTCGTCGACTTATTACGCCGCGCGATTTTGGTGACGCGCTCAATCAGAGAATCCACCTCTATCGCCGGGCCGTCCAACTCCACGATCAATAAGGCTTCCACATTAAGCGGATAGCCCGCCTGGACAAACTCTTCTACCGCATGGATAGCGGGCCGATCCATCATCTCCATGCCGCCAGGAATAATCCCTGCGGAAATAATATCGGCCACACATTGCCCGGCATTGATGGCATCCGAGAACCCAACTAACACAGCCCGCGCCGTTTCTGGTTTTTGCAATATCCGCACCATTACTTCCGTCACTACCCCAAGCAAACCTTCGGAACCTGTGATCACACCTAACAAGTCCAGACCATCACTATCTAAATGTTTGCCACCAAGACGAATGATTTCTCCAGTGATGAGTACGAACTCTACACCCAAAACATTATTGCTGGTCAGGCCATATTTCAAACAATGCACGCCGCCGGAATTTTCTGCCACATTGCCGCCAATACTGCAGGCAATCTGCGAGGAGGGGTCTGGCGCATAATAAAATCCCTTGTGCTGCACCGCTTGCGTAATCGCTAGATTAGTGACACCGGGTTGGACAACAACACACCGGTTTTCATAATCAATCTCAAGCACGCGCTTAAATTTACCCAAGCCGAGGAGTATGCCGTCAGCCAAAGGCAAAGCGCCACCTGAAAGCGATGTACCAGACCCGCGCGGAACCACATTGATTCCATTGGCATGCGCATAAGCCAAAACGGCCGCAACTTGCGCCGTAGTTTCTGGGAGCACGACCACTAATGGCATTTGCCGATAAGCGGTCAAGCCATCGCTTTCGTAAGCACTCATTTCCCGAGGTGTTTCAATTACACCTTCCCCCGGAACAATGGCGCGTAAAGCCGCAATAATCGCATCGCGGTTTTGCATGGTTTTTGAGTTCGGCAATGGCATTGTCAGCATGACATAAGCCTAGCCCTGATTTGTATGACTTAACAAGTAAAACCCACTTGCGAAATGGGCCGCATGAATGCAGTGTTGCCGCACATTCAAATCAAAAGAGATTTCGCCCGATGACCCCAGCTCAAGCCCCGGCAATTGAAGACCTGCACCGCCTCTATAAGCGACGGGTTCCCACTATGTTTTATGATTATTGTGAGACCGGATCTTACACCACAAGCACCTTCATTGAAAATACGACGGCGTTTGAGAAATACAAACTTCGCCAACGCGTCGCCGTCAATATCGATAACCGTTCCCTTAGAACCAAAATGGTTGGCCAAGATGTGTCCATGCCCGTGGCCTTAGCGCCTGTGGGTTTAACAGGCATGCAGCATGCCGACGGCGAAATCCTTGCCGCCCGCGCCGCGGAAAACTTTGGTGTGCCATTCACGCTAACCACTATGAGTATTTGTTCGATTGAAGATGTGGCAGCCAACACGAAGAAGCCGTTTTGGTTCCAGCTCTATGTCATGCGGGATCGTGGTTTTAGTGCTGATCTCGTGGCCCGCGCCAAAGCTGCCAATTGCTCGGCACTCGTGTTAACCCTTGATCTGCAAGTTCTTGGC
>JAYUOP010000296.1:0-2278 GCA_043760745.1 Hyphomicrobiales bacterium | reverse complement strand
TTGGCATGGTCACTCTCAGGTGGTGGCCACGAAAACACAAGGGGCTTATGCTGTTTATTTTCGGTTTCGGGCTGCAATTCCATGCGATCCCGAAATATTCGTAGGCGTTTGACCGTCAATTCCCGCTCGGGATCGCCATTGCGGGTGCGAGATACCACCACGGGAAGCCCGTCTCTTGGTTCACCATTGATTTTTTCCCACGCGTGAAGATCAACTGCCAAAACAAACATGCCCTCAAATATGCCAGCCCCAGTCATGGAATCGCCAAATACCTCAAACGCATATTGCGCGGTATGCGGAAAGCGCGGATCGGATGACATGCCAATGGTGCGATATTCAGCGTCTTGATTATAGTCGTTTGCTTGGCGAAAGGCCCCCGCTTCAACAATGCCGCCAAATCGAACGCCAAAAGTGTGTCCCTCAATCTCTTCAGCACCACCAACAGACATTTCATTTGTGCCAAAGACAAGCCATTCTTTTGAAACTCCGAAACGTCTAGCGTATTTTGCGGATGCTGCGTCATTGAAACCGCGCGTTCCGTTTTCGTGGTGTGAATAAGTTGAAACGCCAAGACCCAAAGCGCGGGCGGCATCCGCTGCTGAAGTAATGCCGGACCGCTCCCTCGCTATTCTTAATCGCTCATGCTTGCTCATCAGGTTTTAATGACAGAAAAAAATATACAATTGGTATTGACAAAAGCGTATACAAAATGTATATGCCATAAAACAGATTTTGAAAGTTGCATAAGTGAACAAAGAAGAAATTAAATCTCTTAGGGCTGGCCTTGGTTTATCCCAGAAAGATTTCGGCTCTTTGTTGGGGATAGAACAAGCAACCGTTTCTCGGCTTGAGCAGGGCGAGTATTCAGCGTCTGGCTCGCTTGAAAAATTGCTTTTGATATTGAGGGACACACCGCAACTCTCAAGCTTTCCAACCCCCATTGAAGCGGTTGCATCGTGACCGACGCGGAAACCGTTTGGCTTTTGGCGATTGGATTTGTTGCGGGTGCGGCCTTTGTCTGGGGTTGTCTGTTTATCCAATTCACGCATTACAAAAAAGCCAAGCGTTTTTACAAGGCCAAAGAACGCGATCTCGATGCAAAGCTTTTGGAAATCCAACGCCAATCGCAAGGTGTGCTTTTCCAATGACAAATGGGGCCGTCACATTTGCGAACACCCCGAAAGCGTTTATCGAATGCCAGTGCAGAGGTATGTCCGCACAACCTCCCAAGGTGAAAACTAACCGCGCCGTGAGTGGGGCGAACCTTCTCACGAGCGCGGCCTTTTTTCCAGCGGGGGCGGTTGCTGGAATTATCAATTACCCATTCGGACCGTTTCCACGGGGTGCGTGTCGGCATCCCACTAAGTCGAGAGATGCGTTGCCGGGTTTGAATGGGAAGGTGTTGGCCTTGGTATTTCATAGCGGCCAAAACGCGTCACCCGGCACTTTAATTCTTAAGCTTTGCAATCAGGCGCTTGGTTACATCGCCAATGCTTTCAAAGCTGTTTCGCGCGTGTTGGACCCCTTGCACGCGCCGAAAGGGGATCACGTTGTCGTTATGGCTTCGTGGTTCCCACTTCAATTTATCACACATTTCATTTGCTCCTCTGCTGTTGCGTTCACCAATTCCGTCGCTGGAATTGAACGTAACAGGAGTTGTTTCCATGGATCTGGAAAAATTATCCAGCGAGGCGATTGTGTCTGCTGTCATTGAAAAACTGAACCATATTGCCGGTGCTGGCAAAATGATCGAACGCGATTGGCGCGCGCGCAATCGGTTGCGCTGGCACACCAAAGCTAAGAGCGCGGTTCGGCATTTGCTAAATGGTGAGCGCCGCCCATCATTGGACGAAGCCCGCGAAATAGAGGCCGCGCATCTCAAATATTGCGCCGAACAAATTGAGGTCAACCGTGCTGCCAACGCCAAGCTTTTCGACACAATGCAGCAATCAATTGCGGCGATGCAAACGAGCGATCCGGATTTTTACCGCCCGCATATTGAAGCGCTTGGCGAGACGCTTTTACGCTTGCGGAACGGCGTTAATTAACTTGGCAATACACATTGAGGATTGAGAGCATGATGAATAACGAAGCAAAAATGATGCTGCCAGAAATGTTTGAAATAGCGTTTTCACGCGGCTTTGGCACACTTGAAATTTCCAAGCTATTCGCGGTTCCAGAGCACGAAGTTTACAACGCGCTTGCCGCTAGAATGCGGGTGGCCAAATGCGCTTAGTTCACTTTGGCGATTACAAAGCTTTTGAGGCTGCTGATATGC
>JAYUOP010000295.1:0-5500 GCA_043760745.1 Hyphomicrobiales bacterium | reverse complement strand
GCAAGCGTGTGTTGGGCCGGACTAACGTTGGCGTTTGCTGTTATGGCTGTGATGCCGCGACCTATGCTTGCGGGTGTATTTGGAATGGTGCGGATGATAGCGCAATCAGCACCAAAGTGTTCAGCGAAACGGGATATTTTTTTGCCCGCAACAATGGAAAGGATGAGCGGTTTGCCTTGGCATAGGCTTGCAAGCGGTGGCAAAACCTCGTCCATGATTTGTGGTTTCACTGCCACCAGAATAACGGCAACATTTTGAAGAGAAGTAACAGCAGGGTTTAGGCGCACACTATGCTTTGACAGTAATGCAATCATTTCTGGTGCTGCATGGGGATCGAGCACAGCGATGTTGTTTGGATCCACGCCGCTGTTCAGCCAACCTTCCAGCATGGCGCCGCCCATTTTTCCAGCGCCGACTAAAACCAATGTTCCGTTTAATGGAATGCTCATGCTTCCCCCATGGTTTCAAAGAGTGAACCTTCCATTGCTTCTTCAGCGGATTTTCCGGCCCAGATCACAAATTGTATCGCAGGAAAATAGCGTTGGCAATTATCAACGCCGAGACGAATAATGGTTTCAATCTGCTCGTCATTGGCTTCAGCGCCACCGGCTAAAATTAGGCTGTTGCGAAAAACGATGCTGCCATCATTCAGCCAGAGATCAAAATGACCATGAAACATCCTTGCATTCACAAGGTTCAAAAGTCGATTTACTTCTTCGCGGTTTTTGTCGGGAACTTTTTGATCGAAAGTGCAAGAGAGGTGCAGGCTTTCAAGGTCATCGCGCCAATGCAGCCCCACATGAATATCACTCCAATCAGATGTCACGCACATGCTGACTTCATCATCATTGGTGCGGTCAATCGCCCAAGCGCGGAGTTCAGCTAAGCGCTCAACACGGTCGAGGGGATTTTCAAATTCACGATGGGCAGACTGCAGAGCGGGCATCAGATTTCCTTTTTCCACCGACGAATCGTCAGCGGTCAGGTGAATGTGCCGATGCGAATGAGTCGGAGCAACGGTCCAACTGATTCCTCCACATTAATAATTATGCAGTAGGCGTTGCGCCTGCAAGCTTCGCTTCGAGGATTGCAATGCGCTCCGCGAGCTTATCATTTTCAACACGCGCTTTTTCGGCCATGTCGCGGACGACATCAAAATCCTCGCGGCGGACCACGTTGATGTTATTCAGTACACGCTCAACTTGGGTTTGCACCAATGTGTCGACTTCCTTGCGCAGACCTTGGGCAGCACCCGTGGCATTGGTCATCAACTTTGCAAGTTCGTCAAAAAAAGTAGAGGAATTCAATGTCATGGCGTTGGTGTCCTTCTGTTGCCTTGTAGCTAAGGTGTGTGGCCAGTGATTTCAAGAGGCAAACTGCCGCTGATCAAGACTTGCGAAGCAGCGTTGACTGAGGCAGAGAATGGGCATGTTAGCTTCTATTCCGTTTCCAAATATTGATCCTGTGTTATTTTCCATCGGACCACTGGCGGTGCGCTGGTATGCGCTTGCCTATATTGCAGGATTATTGTTTGCCTCTTGGTATCTCAAACGCTTGGTCACTCAACCGCCTTTATGGAATAATGGTCCTGCTAGTATGTTGCCAAAACAAGTCGATGACTTGTTTATATGGGCTTTGCTTGGCGTGGTCTTAGGCGGGCGTGTTGGTTATGTTTTGTTTTATGAGCCGATGCGTTTTCTTGCCTCGCCACTTGAGATATTCAATACCATGGGCGGCGGCATGTCTTTCCATGGTGGTTTTCTTGGCGTTATTTTGGCTTGCTATTTCTACGGTCGTCGCGTGCAAACGAGCATGTGGTCTTTGTTGGATTTGGCTGCAACGGCAGTTCCGGTTGGACTAGGTCTTGGGCGGGTTGCAAACTTTATCAATGCCGAACTTTATGGCCGCGCCAGCGATGCGCCATGGGCAGTTGTGTTTCCAGGCGAAAACTTTTCCCGCCACCCCAGTCAGATTTATGAGGCCATCCTTGAAGGCCTGGTTTTGTTTGTTGTAATCCGGTTTTTCTCCAATTCTAAAATCATGCTGCCGCGGACTGGTTTTATCTCTGGGGTTTTTGCATTAGGTTATGGCTTGTCGCGCATTGTTGTTGAGTTTTTCCGGGAACCAGATACCCAGATTGGTTACTTTGCAGGTTTTATTACCATGGGAATGATCTTGTCTTTGCCGTTGGTTTTTGTCGGACTTGTGTTGCTGTGGTGGTCGCGGAAATCAGCATGACGCCGCTTGGACTAAAAATTGCCGAGATGATCGAAACTGACGGCCCAATGTCGGTTGAGCGCTTTATGGCTCTGTGTTTGGCACATCCGGATTATGGATATTATTTGACGCGCGACCCATTAGGTGCTGCTGGTGATTTCACAACAGCGCCGGAAATATCCCAAGTTTTTGGCGAGCTGATTGGCGTGTGGTGTGTTTCGACTTGGATGGCGATGGGCGAGCCTGCCCGCATTAATCTGGTGGAGCTTGGGCCGGGGCGGGGAACCTTGATGGTCGATGCTTTGCGGGCCAGTGCAAAGTCAGAAAAATTTGCGAAAGCTGTGCGGGTTCATTTGGTGGAGACCAGTCCAACTTTGCGCGGGGTTCAGCGCGAAAAGATTTTAGCTGACGCAACGTGGCATGATCATATTCAATCTTTGCCAGCCGGGCCTTGCATCTTTATTGCTAATGAATTTTTTGATGCTCTGCCAATTCAACAATTCGTGTTGGGGCGGGGTGGTCGATGGCATGAGCGCTGCGTTGGTCTTCATGGCACTGGCTTTCAATTTGGGCTGACGGCGGCGGCTTCGCCAATTTCGGTTGCAGCGGAAGTGGGTGCGATTTTAGAGCTCTCGCCGGTGCGGTCAACTTATGCTGAGGCTATTGGATTTCTTTTAAAGCGCGAAGGCGGAGCATTGCTCGCGATTGACTATGGTCATTTGCTGCAAGGGTTTGGAGATACGCTGCAGGCCATGCAGAACCATGAATATGTTGATGTGTTAGCGGAGCCGGGAGCAGCCGACATTACTTCGCATGTCGATTTTTCAGCGCTTGGCTCAGGATTATTGCGTGGTGGGGCAAAAATTCAGGGTTGCATGACGCAAGGTGCGTTTTTGACAGCTATGGGGTTGCAAGCGCGGGTTAAAACTTTGGCAGCGCGGGCGGTTGGTCAAGAATTAGATGATTTGAGAACGGCTGCCGCGCGGTTGGCGGATGATGACAAGATGGGGCAATTGTTTAAAGTGATGATTGCTGCCGCACCAAACTTGCCACTTTTCTATCCCATAGGACAATCATGAAACAAGCAGATGCACTTTTAGCCCCAGAAGTTGCGCATGGATTTTTTGGTCGGCAGGGTGGTTTTTCTAGCGATATTTATACATCACTTAATGTTGGATTAGGTTCTGAAGATGATCGCGCTTTGGTTTTGCGCAATCGGCAAGTGGTTGCAGAAGCGCTTGGCGGGAAGCTCGAAAACTTAGTAACAGCACATCAAGTGCATTCAGCAATCGCCATCGTTGTAACTGCCCCATGGGGAGAAGATGCTCGCCCGGAAGTCGATGGTATGGTCACCAATGTGCCAGGAATTATTTTGGGCACATTGACGGCTGACTGCGGTCCGGTGTTATTTTCGGATCCGACAGCGGGTGTGATCGGTGCGGCTCATGCTGGATGGAAGGGTGCATTAACCGGGGTCACAGATGCCACTGTTTTGCAAATGGAAGCCTTAGGCGCAGATCGAAAAAATATCATCGCGGTGATGGGACCAACAATTTCCGCAGCAGCTTATGAAGTCGGCGCAGAATTTATGTCACGGTTTTTGGATAGCACTTTAGCGAACCAGAAATACTTCGCAAACTCTATCAAGTCGGATCATTACATGTTTAATTTACCACGCTATTTGGTGGATCGCATGGCGGCGTTTGGCGTAGGTAAAGTGCAAAATTTGGACATTTGCACTTATGCGAATGCGGATGAATATTTCAGTTATCGCCGGGCCACGCACAAAAATGAAAAAGATTATGGCCGGCAGATTGCTGCCATAAGTTTGCGCTAGGAACCTATCTCCATTCCCCCTCCCCCTTGTGGGGAGGGCCGGGGTGGGGGTCGGCAAGTCGGTCATCAAAGAAATGAAATCATATGTTAAATGTCGGAGCGACCCCCACCCTTAATCCCTCCCCACAAGGGGGAGGGAAATATCTCAGGTGGTTGGTTCCTGTGCATTTGGCTTTTATTTTGGTCGGTTGTTCTGGACCTACCTTGCCATTTTCGAAAGAGAAACCGGAAGTCGTTGCCAATGAAAGTGTTATTGCACCGCCGTGGGAAGCCTATGTTGAAGCCGGGCCGGGTGCTGAAAACGATTTGGATTTGGAAACGCTGAATGGTCCCACGGCAATAAGCCCTCCGCCACCTCCGACAGCACAAGTTGAAACACCAGAAGTGGTTGCTGAGATTGCACCTGTTTCCCCAGTACCGAAAAAACCAAAAGCCGGACAAGTCGACATTAATTCAGTTGCGATTTTAGCGGTTACGGGTGGGAAAGGTGCTGAGTTAACGAACGCGATGCGAAAGGCCATTGCGGGTGCTGGGTGGCCGGTGGTGCAGTCAAAATCCAAGAATGCGCTAACAATTCGGGGTTCGCTGAAAATTGCTGACCCTATTGGCGATGTGCAAAAGGTGAGTTTGGTATGGCTTGTCGAAACGCCGGATGGCAAATCGCTAGGTGATATCAAGCAAACTAATGATGTGCCCGCAGGGTCGCTCGATGCGGGTTGGGGGCAGAATGCTGATTATGCGGCGCAGGCCGCCGCCGAGGGAATTTTCAAACTCATTCAGAAATATCGTTAAACTTTCATTGTTAAGACATATGTGGACATTTCCATTCGCTATTTGCGATTTTCAAACTCGGTTGTTATAGAGCGCCTAAGAAACACGTGACTGGTGAAGGACGGAAGCAAAAGCCCATGATGAAAATTGTAGCAGGCAATAGCAATCGTCCCCTTGCGGAAGCCATTTGCTCTTATCTCAATTTGCCGCTAGTGAAAGCCGTCGTAAAACGCTTCAACGATATGGAAGTGTTTGTTGAGATTCAGGAAAATGTGCGTGGGCAAGATATGTTCATTGTTCAGTCCACATCTTTCCCGACTAATGATAATCTTATGGAATTGCTGATTATAACCGACGCTTTGAAGCGCGCATCAGCCAAGCGCATTACAGCGGTTATTCCTTATTTTGGATATGCGCGGCAAGATCGAAAACCCGGTCCGCGTACGCCGATTTCGGCAAAATTGGTGGCAAACTTGATTACCCGTGCCGGCGCAGATCGTGTGTTAACACTGGACTTGCACGCGGGGCAAATCCAAGGTTTCTTTGATATTCCAACCGATAATCTTTTTGCGGGTCCGGTCTTTGTGCGCGATATTAAGCAGCATAATGACATTGCAAATACAGTTGTGGTTTCGCCGGATGTTGGCGGCGTGGTGCGCGCGCGCGCGTTGGCTAA
>JAYUOP010000294.1:0-5502 GCA_043760745.1 Hyphomicrobiales bacterium | reverse complement strand
TATTCGTGCGCGCCATCCAACCCCTGATATTGTCCTGACGACGCTGCATTTCAGCGGCGGAGAACGTTGGCTTCACGCGCTTGCCATTGTTGCGATAGTCAACAGTTGCCGGGCGGCCCGAATTGATCATATGAATCTCCATGAATTTTACTTATAATGAGCTTGATGTTTAGTCCCAGTCAACATAAGTTATTTCACTTTGTATATGAATTTAACTCATAGGATGAGATGTGTCGTTAATTCCACCACTCAATGCTTTGCGCTGCTTTGAAGCTGCGGCGCGATTGAAAAGCTTTTCCAAGGCGGCGGAAGAACTGCATGTTACGCAATCAGCAGTGAGCCATCAGATTAAGGTGTTGGAGGATTGGTTTGCAGCAAAGCTATTTGTGCGGCATGGCCGGGAAACTATGCCTACACCACGCGGGCTTGATTTAGCGGAGTCCCTTGGATCAGCATTTCGTATGATCGCAGAAAGCTGTAAACGGGCGGAGCATAGTGATGGTGATTTGGGACTAACCATTGCGGTCCTGCCTTCGATCGCTACAATTTGGCTCATCCCACGCTTGCAAGATTTTAGTATTCAATATCCAAAAATACCTTTGCGTGTTATTTACGCATTTCATGGCCGCACAAATTCATCGCACGACTTTGATGTCGCTATCAACTGGGGTCCCGACCTGAAAAAAGGTAAAAATGCTGTGGCATTTTTACCGGGAGCTACGGTTGCTGTTGCTAATCCCGCATTGATTGCGCGCATGCCTTCTTTGACTACATCTCATATTCTACAAGAATATCCCTTGTTGCACGATTTGGATCGTTCAGGGTGGGTAAAATATTTGGCGGAAGTTGGGTTAGGCAATTCTGCCGCAAATTCGGGGCCGATATTTGAGGACTTTAATCTTTTACGTGCTGCAGCTCTCGCTGGGCATGGTCTGGCGCTTTGCCCGCGTTCGCTCATTGCCGATGATGTTTTGGCGGGCAGACTCACCATTATTTTTCCTGAGCACGTTATTTTGCAAGAATATTGGTATTGGCTCGTAGAACAAGATAACCCCCATCGACACAATCAGACGTCAATCAACGCGTTCAAGACTTGGCTCATGCACGTTGCGACGAAAGAGACATCATTGTTAGAGCGAAACCCTTGACCTATTTCTTGGCATGGCCCACATTTGGACTATGACATCCCCTGCCCTGATTGATCCATTTGGCCGCCATGTGAGTTACCTTCGGGTTTCGGTTACAGACCGCTGTGATTTTCGCTGTGTTTATTGCATGGCGGAAGACATGACGTTTTTGCCGAAGAAAGATTTGCTCAGTTTGGAAGAGTTGGACCGGCTGTGTTCTGCATTCATTGAAAAAGGTGTGCGCAAAATTAGGCTAACAGGCGGGGAACCTTTGGTGCGCAAAGGCATTATGACCCTTGTGGAAAGCCTTGGGAACAAAGTTAAGTCGGGTGAATTGGAAGAATTGACCCTGACAACGAACGGCAGTCAGCTGGCAAAATATGCTGATGAATTGGCAGCGCATGGCGTGCGCCGGATCAATGTGTCAGTGGACACACTAGATGATTTGAAGTTTAAACAGATCACGCGCTGGGGCGAATTGGCCAAGGTCAAGCTTGGTATTCGTGCAGCACAAAAAGCTGGACTTAAAATCAAGATCAATGCCGTGGCGCTGAAAGGCGTCAATGATGCTGAATTTCCCGATATGATCCGCTGGTGCGGCGATGAGGGCATGGATCTGACCCTGATTGAAACCATGCCGCTCGGCGATATTGAGGGTGATCGCACTGATCAATACTTGCCTTTGTCAGTAGTGCGGGCAAATCTGATGGATCAATTTACGCTCGAAGACATTCCTTACAAAACGGGTGGTCCGGCGCGCTATATGGACGTGAAAGAAACCGGCGGGCGGATTGGTTTTATTACGCCACTCACTCATAATTTTTGCGAAAGTTGTAACCGGGTTCGCCTCACTTGCACTGGCACTTTATATATGTGCTTAGGTCAAGAGGATGCCGCAGATTTGCGCGCACCCTTACGCGCGTCTGAAGGCAATGAACTCCTGTATCAAGCGATTGATGAAGCGATTGGCCGCAAACCAAAAGGCCATGATTTCATTATTGATCGGCGGCACAATAAACCGGCTTTGTCGCGCCATATGAGTGTAACCGGCGGGTGAAAGCAAAACTCCTCAGTCTTGCCACGGGCGTTCCACCTTATGTTTTAGAACGCGACCATGTGATCAAAGAAGCGCGGCGGATTTTTGCGGGCTACGGCGCAGAGTTTGATCGCTTATTGCCTGTCTACGCAAACTCCGGGATTGATCGGCGCTATTCGATTTCACCAACCGAATGGTTTGACAATGCACATGACTGGGCCGAAAAATCCGCGATTTTTTTGCGTGGCGCGTCGGAGATGTTTCGCTTGGTTGCGGGGAAAGCCTTGGCCGACGCGGGGCTAAAGGCTTCCGACATTTCAACAATTGTGAGTGTTTCTTCGACCGGAATTGCCACACCATCCATTGAAGCACATGTTCTGCACGACATGGGGTTTCATGCGAATGTGGCCCGCGTTCCAGTGTTTGGATTAGGTTGCGCTGGCGGACTGAGCGGACTTTCGCTGGCCGCGCGATTGGCAGAGGCGGATCCCGGAAAAAATGTTCTCGTTGTTGTGATTGAACTCTGTACGCTGGCTTTTCGCCCGGATGAAATGACGAAATCAAATGTGGTTGCCACAGCCCTTTTTGGCGATGGTGCGGCAGCGGCGGTTTTATGTGCAACGGCTTCGCCCGGACTTTCAACGATTGAATTTTCAGGCGAGCATACCTGGCCAGGCACAACTGATGTGATGGGGTGGCGGGTTGATCAAGAAGGTTTCAGTGCGATTTTTTCACGTTCAATCCCCGATCTCACTTTGCGCGAAATGCGCCCTGCTGCGGACGGGTTTTTAGAGCGCAAAGGTTTATCGCTTGCGGAAATTGATCTTTTTAGTTTTCATCCCGGTGGTGCCAAAGTTATTCAAGCGCTTGAAACCGCATTCGAACTCCCCGAGGGGAAACTTGAAGATGAGCGAAAAATTCTTGCAGGTTTTGGCAATATGTCTGCGCCGACGGTGCTTTTTGTTTTAGAACAAGCTTTGATGCGGAAGCAAACCGGGCGGCGGTTTCTAGCGGCCCTTGGTCCCGGCTTTACAGTTAGCTTTATGACGATGGTGTCATGATAGCGATTGCAATTCTTGTACTGGTAACGCTGCAACGATTGTCCGAACTGGTCATTGCGCGGCGCAATACGGCAGCTTTGCTGGCGGCAGGGGCGCATGAAATTGGCGCAAATCATTATCCCATTATCGTCTTGTTCCATGCGTCTTGGCTAGTGTTGCTTTGGTATTTTGCGCCCAATGCGGAGGTGCAAATGTTTTGGCTTGGCGTCTATCTCATTCTGCAAATGTTTCGGACTTGGATTTTGCTCACTTTGGGCAAACGCTGGACGACGCGCATTATTATTGTGCCGGACGAACAGCTTGTGGAAGCCGGGCCATTCAAATATTTTCGCCATCCCAATTACATGGTCGTGCAAGCGGAGATTATGGTGCTGCCAATGGTTTTTGGATTGATGACAATGGCTCTGATTTTTGGTGTGATGAGTGTGATGGTTTTGTGGTGGCGGATATCAACCGAGGAAGCAGCGCTGAAGCGGTAGCCGGATGAGTGAGAGACCCATCACCGCACTTCTAAAACACTTGTCCGCGCGCGTTTGATGACTTCATTGGCGACGGAGCCTTTGAATAGGCGCTGCAATCTGGTGCGGCCTTCGTTGGTGACGACGATCACGCGGTACATTGAGCCGCGCTCAACGATTTCTTCTACTGGATTGCCAATCGCAATTTTAGTTTCGGCCACTTCAATTTTCATGGCCTTCAAAAGTGCTTTGGCATTGCCAACAGCTTCTTCCGCTGCCCCTCGGCCTGTCTCGTCGTCGGCCACGCTAAACAATGTGATTGGTTGATTTGTCATATGCGCAAGCACAGCTGAGCGACGCACCGATTGCATGGAGCGGCTTGAGCCATCGGTACAGATAAAGAAACCATCGCGTTCTTTAATCGGGCGGGTTACCAAAACTGAACTTGGCGTCATGGTGCTGACTTGCTGCACGACACCGGCATCAAAGAAAGATTTAAATTCGCTCCGCCAGCGCGAAGGCTCGCCCACGATCATGAGATTATATGGCCCGAGCTCATATTGATCGAGAATGCCGTTGGCCACGTCTGGCGCCGTCTTCAATTTGAAAACGATGCTTCTTCCTTCGGGAGAGGTATAAACAATTTTGTTATCGCCAGCAGGATCACCCCAGGCATCGACATGATCGGAAGATTTCGTCCATGCCGTGGGGTCAACGCCTTCTTCTTGCAAGACGGCAAGCGCTTGTTTCAAATAGCGCACTCCGGGCAATTCAAATCCGGCATCAAGCATGTTTTGCCGCGCGAGGCGAACCTGCAAACCGCCGGAATGCAAGCCTTGATCAATCGGGCGCACGAAAAGAATAATCAGATCGCAATCCGCTCCCGTCGTAAACTTTGCGCCCATGCGAACGGTTTCAAAAGCTTCTTCAGAACCATCAATGCACGCCAAAACACGAAAACGATTGCGCCGCTCCCGCCGCAAATTGGTTAGCGTCTTTTGTACCGCCGCTTCTTGCCGATCAGAAAGTGTGGCACGTTTGAAAATGTTACGCACGGCCCCTCCTCACAGCAAAAATGGCCAGTAGAAAGTGGACGTTAAAAGCAGCACAACAATTGATATCACCATCATGCGAATGCCGATTTTGAAGAAATCCACCGCGCGCAAATAACCCGATGCATAGATGATCGTAAAAGCGGGTTGGGCGGCTGGTGTAAGATACCCGAAGGCCGAAGAAATCGCTGTCACAAAGCCTGCGCTAATCGGGTCTTGACCGGCGGTGACTGCCGTTTTCAAAACAATCGGGGCTAGAACCGCAACGGCCGCACCCGCCGTCATCGTGTTTGAAACCAAAATCGTCAGCACGGCAATGGTTGCATCAAAGCCAACCCCGCTCGACGCACCGAGGCTCGCCATAACTTGAAAAACGCTGTCAGCAACCCATTGGGCTGCTCCAGTTTCTTTCATTTCGACACCGAGCGAAATGGCAGCGGCGTAAAGCAAAACCACGCCCCAGTTTACACCGCTGTTGATATCTTCCCACCGCACCAAACCAAAAATTAGAAATGCTGCAGCACCGCTAAGCGCAATCACGCCAAGGCCGAGATCAGAGGACAGTGTGATCCAGCCGATAATTGTGAGCAGGAACAGCGCAATTGTCAGCCATTCGGATGCTTTCATCGGGCCTTGTAGAGATACCTGTGTTCGCAAGCGGCTGATGGCGCGGGACATGTCAGTCACTTCGGGTTTGAAAGTGTAAACAAGAAGTGCCGCAACAATCGGCAAGCGCAAGAGGAACATCGGGAAGGCATAAATAATCCA
>JAYUOP010000293.1:0-43966 GCA_043760745.1 Hyphomicrobiales bacterium | reverse complement strand
GCAATCATGGGTCCCGTATCAAGGCCCGCTTCCATCCGCATAATCGTAACGCCAGTTGTGGCGTCCCCCGCCATGATCGCGCGTTGAATGGGTGCAGCTCCTCGCCAGCGCGGCAAAAGCGAGGCATGGACATTGAAGCAACCAAACTTCGGCGCATCCAAAGCCACTTGTGGCAACAGCAAGCCATAGGCCACCACAACAGCTGCATCCGCGTTCAATTCCAAAAATGCGTTTCGGTCTTCGGAGGCTTTGAAATTCAAGGGCGTGCGAACCAACAGCCCGAGTTGTTCGGCAAAAACCTGGACTGCAGAAGCGCGCAAATTCTGCCCACGGCCAGCTGCGCGTGGTGGTTGCGAGTAAACGCAGACAATCTCGTGTCCAGCCGCAATCAGACTTTCTAGCACACGCACTGAAAAATCCGGCGTGCCCATGAAAATCAATTTCATGGTTTTAAAGCTTTCCCAGTTTTTGCGCCTTGGCAAATTTCTTGATCACCCGGTCGCGTTTCAATTTGGAAATGTAATCGATGAACAGAATGCCGTTGAGGTGATCAATTTCATGCTGCAAACACGTTGCGAGCAGTCCTACAGCATGGATCTCTTGGCCTTCATTTTGGCGGTCCAGATATCGCACTTTAATTTCGGATGGCCGCTCCACCATTTCGTAAAAATCAGGAATGGAAAGGCAACCCTCTTCATAGTCGCTGCGTTCTGCAGCCGACCAAATGATTTCCGGATTAGCGAGAAACAACGGCTTTGGTTCTTCATTTTCCTTGGCCAAGTCGACGACGACGGCCCTCTGAAGAACGCCAATTTGAATAGCAGCCAAGCCAATGCCCGGCGCATCATACATCGTCTCCAACATATCATCAAAGAGCTTGCGCGTATCCGCGTCCACGGTTTTGAAAGCGGTTGACGTCTGACGCAGAAACTTCTCGTCTGGCAACGTGATAATCGATTGAATACTCATAACGCCTGAAATAGGCGAGGGCGCGAGAGCAGTCAATTCCCTCGCCAGCGTACCCAGTCAACATTTTCGCTTACGCCCACTGTAAGTTCGGAAATGCGCTCTTTAAACAAAACCAAGTTATTGAACGGACCGCGCGCACTCGGGACCATCAAACCATCGAATTCAAGAAAATGAGCCGCCGCCGCAATGGCGTTGGTTTGACTATAGTCAAATCCCAAATACTGTTTGCCTTCAATACCAAACGTTGCCAAAGCGGCAAGATCAGCTAGTTTCAAGGTTTTGGCGGTGGATACCGAAATAGTATGCAAATCATGGGTGATCCTGCTTGGCCAAATTGGTTCTAACCCCAAGCGAAAGCCGATCTCAGCTAGCGCACCGCCTTTAGTTGTACTGGTGTATAAAATCTCAACTTCTGGCCCTGCATGCCAGCGTCCTTGGGCAATGGAACCCCGCAAGGGATCAAAGCCCGACCGCGTAATCCGCCAAACTGTACCGGCAAAAGCAATGAAGTCACATTCCGAAAGCGCATCGAGCAATGCACCGTCATGAGCACTCATTATGTAAATGTACTTTCATTCAATGATTCAATAATCGCCAGAACCTCATCGGCTTTACCATCATGAATGAGGTCAATAGCGCGCTGGCCATTGAGCAAGCGATGTTTGCCATAAAGCCAAAGTCTGGTTTCTTGCGGGCTATAAAGTTCTGTCAGGCGATCAACGACATAGCGGAGATCGGATATAATCAGTTGAGTTTTTGGATGCGGAAACGCCGCCCCCGCAGCCCAACGCGAAACCGTTGCGGGCGAAACGGCAGCAATGTTGGCGACATCAATACCCTTCAGCCCACCGCGATCCCGCAATCCATCCATCATTTGTGCAACAGCGCTTGTCATCTTAGGTCTCCAGATTACAAAAATTGTCATAGCATTTATATTTCGTAAAAACAAATACTGAAATGTAAACGTAATTTATACTTCCCCTTGCCTTTCGAACTTAAAACACCGATATACCGCCTTGGAAGGTTGGCAGCGGACGTATCGCTCGCCAATCGGGTCAGGTCCGGAAGGAAGCAGCCCCAACGAGACCGGAACGGGTTGCCGTCCAGCCTTCCACCTCTCTGGCATTTTTTGCCACAAACGGTTGACCCCTAGGGCCGCGCCATGACAGACAACACCAGCGGCGCGAGTGCTTCGGGATATCGCGTTCTTGCCCGAAAATACCGCCCGAAAGATTTCACCGATCTGATCGGCCAAGATGCCATGGTCCGAACCCTGACCAATGCTTTTTCGTCAAACCGCATTGCCCAAGCCTATATGCTGACAGGCGTGCGCGGCATTGGAAAAACCACAACTGCTCGTCTGATTGCTCGTGGCTTGAACTATCCCTCGGGTGCGACCACCGCGATGACCGAGATCACACCGCAATGCCAAGCCATTTTGGAATCGCACCATATGGATGTGATCGAAATGGACGCCGCCTCCAATACCGGCGTTGATGATATGCGCGAGATTATTGATAGCGTGCGTTATGCGCCAGCTGCATTGCGTTACAAAGTTTATATCATCGACGAAGTTCACATGCTTTCTAAGAATGCTTTCAACGCCTTGTTGAAAACGCTTGAAGAACCACCACCGCATGTAAAGTTTATCTTCGCCACCACCGAAATTCGCAAAGTTCCGGTCACCATTTTGTCGCGTTGTCAGCGCTTTGATTTGAAGCGTTTGGATGCAGCCTTACTGATGCAGCATTACGGCAAAATCGCTGGCCTTGAAAATGTGACCATTGATGAAGGCTCACTTGCCATGATTGCGCGCGCTGCTGAGGGCTCGGTGCGCGATGGGTTGTCTCTTCTTGATCAAGCGATTGCTTATGGTGTGAGTGGTGTGGTTGAGGCCGATGTGGCCAAGATGCTAGGCCTGATGGACCGCAGCCGCGTGGTTGATCTTTTTGCTGCTGTTATGGCTGGAAAACCAGCCGAGGCCTTACAAGAAATAGCGCTGCAATATGAGTCCGGTGGCGATCCACAAACCATTCTTACCGACTTGGCCGAGTTTATTCATTGGGTCACCCGCATTAAAATCGTAGGTGAAGCGGCCTTGAAAGATCCCGCCTATTCTGAAATCGAAAAGACCAAGGGTGCGGAATTTGCTGGTAAATTAAATTTGAGCCAATTGACCAGAGCTTGGCAAATGTTACTGAAAGGCATCACCGAAACCGCTCAAGCAGGCCAGCCTCTTATGGCCGCTGAAATGGTGTTGATCAGATTATGCCACGCCAGCACCATGCCTTCGGGCGAGGAATTGGCAAAATTAGTGACAGCTGTCGCGACTGAACAGGCGGCGCCGCCGCGCGCAATTACCCCATTGCGGAGCGAGACTAAGCCCGCCGTTGAGCAGCGCGGCAATTTGGCTGTGCAACCAGACGTGACCCCACCATGGGAAACCGCGCCTCCGCCGCCAACCGCAAGCTTTACGTCCTTTGCCGATATCATTGCCCTCGCCAATGACAAACGCGACATTAAACTGAAGACAGATCTCGAGAAATTTGTGCGGCCCATTCGCGTGGCCCCGGGCCAGATTGCAATCGCACTAGAACCTGGTGCGAGCCCCGGCCTTCCTGGTGAAATCACAAGAAAACTAGAAGCTTGGACGAGCCGGCGCTGGATTGTTTCAGTGCAAAAAGATGGTGGCGCCAAACCCGTATCGGCCCAGCGCCAAGACGCTAAAGAAACCGCCATTCAAGAAGTAGCTGCACTGCCGGATGTGCAAGCAATTTTGAAGAAATTCCCCGGTTCCAAGATTTCAAAAGTTGAAGAACCCGAACAGTTTAAACCAACCGAAGAGCAAGATGATGAATATCAATGATATGATGAAGCAGGTTCAATCCATGCAAGCCCGCATGGGGGAAATGCAAACCAAACTAGAAGCGGCAACAGTCGTTGGCCAAAGTGGTGGTGGCGTTGTGAAGATCACGATGTCTGGCAAAGGTGCATTGGTTGGAATTGCCATTGATCAAACTTTGTTGATGCCAGACGAAAAAGAAATCCTCGAAGATTTGATTGTTGCAGCACATGCCGATGCCAAAAACAAAAGCGAAGCTACGATGGCCGAAGAAATGAAATCAGTAACCGGTGGCATGGCGATTCCCCCCGGCATGAAACTGCCGTTCTAGCATGCGGCGCACGGCAGGGCCCGAAATTGAGCGGCTGATCCAGCTCCTTGCAAAACTGCCGGGGCTTGGGCCGAGGTCCGCTAGGCGCGCCGCTTTGCACCTGATCAAGAATCGCGAGAAACTTTTAAGCCCGCTCGCCAACGCCATGGCGGATGCAGAAGAGAAGGTCTCAGTCTGCAGTTCTTGTGGTAATGTCGATACCCTCAATCCATGTTCACTCTGCGCTGATCCCCGCCGCGATCAATCCGTGATTTGTGTGGTGGAAGAGGTGGGCGATCTTTGGGCTTTAGAGCGAGCAGGCGCTTGGAATGGGCTTTACCATGTCCTCGGTGGAACGCTCTCCGCTATGGAAGGCATTCGCCCAGAAGATTTGAATATTGATCCCCTTATCATGCGGTGCTCTGGTCCAGAAATGCGCGAAGTTGTACTGGCAACCAACGCTACCGTCGAGGGTCAAACCACCGCGCATTACATTCTGGAACGATTAAAAATTTTAGGCCTGTCAACCTCTAGGTTGGCGCATGGCGTGCCAGTTGGTGGCGAACTTGATTACCTTGATGAAGGCACGTTAACTGCCGCTATGCGCGCTCGCCGCCCACTTTAACAGCCTCCGTTAACGCTTTATAAACCCCAATCTTATGCCGATCCATTCTTTTTCTTCATTGGGATCGCTGCTTGCTTTGTGTTGTTCATACCCACCCGGTTTGTACCGGAATGACACAATGGAGCATTCAACATGGCATTATCACACCGACTTTCTCGTTTAATGCGCCGTTTTGGCCAAGCGCAAAATGGCACTGTCGCAACAATCTTTGCCGTAACTGCTATTCCTTTGTGTTTTGCAATGGGCATGGGCATCGATATTGGACGAAATCTTATCGCCACAACTAAATTGCAGGGTGCATTAGACGCTGCTGCTTTAGCTGCAGCCGCTGCTGACGACAAATCAGATGCAGCGCGCATTAAAATTGGTAAAGATATTTTTGCTGCTAACGTGGAACATGGCATCCTCTCGGGATCAGATATCGTTCCGACAATCACAGTCAAAAATGGCGTCGTTTATGCTGTCGCAGAGACTAAAGTTAAAACCGGTTTTATGCAGTTTGCTGGAATATCCGAAATGGATAGTGCAGCAGATACCGAAGTGACAATCGCGGCCAACAAAAAAGCAGAAATTGCATTGGTTTTAGATTACTCCGGTTCGATGTGGGACCTCGCTGGCGGGCAACAAAAATATCTTTCAATGCGCAATGCTGCTCTTGCTTTGGTCACCGATTTGGAAGCCACGAGCCCAGATAAAGTAAAATTTGGCCTCGTCCCTTTTTCTCATCATGTCTATCTCAATTTACCCGGCGAATTTGTCATTGGTGCTCCATTAACGGGCTGGACTGGCTGTACCCAAGATCGCAAATATCCCAATAATCTTTCAAGTTCCACGCCTTCAGGCGGCGATGATAGCAAATGGGGACAGCCTGACGCGCCGGATCATGCCGCATGGGGCTGTGTTGGCTATGTCGATAACAATCTAAAAGTTCGCCCGCTCACCGATGACTTCAGTGCTGTAAAATCACAATTGTCTTCTATGAAACCATATGCATGGACCCACATCGCATTGGGAGCTGAGTTTGGCTATCACCTCTTGTCGCCCAACGCACCGTTTGCCGAAGGTGCAAACTATAGTGACAAGAAAACCGAAAAATACATGGTTGTCTTAACGGATGGCGAGCAGACCGAACCAAGTTTTGGTCCCGGTGGTTCGCGCAATGTTTCCAATGGTGAAAAGAATCTCGAAAAAATCTGCGCAAATGCCAAAAGCGACGGAATTACCTTAATCACAGTGGCTTTCGATTTATACGATCCTGATACTGTTAATCGGTTACGCAATTGTTCGAGTGATCCTGCAAAACACTTCTTCATGGCCAAGGACGGTGCAGACATCGCGGAAGTCTTTAAGACGATTAAAGAAGCCATCACAGCAGACGTATTCATCAGTAAATAATTATCCCGAATCAAGCTAATGTCCCTTTCAGTAAAAACGAAAGGGCATTTTTTGCGCGAAACCGAACTCTATGATCCTGTAAAACGGTTCTTGGAAAGTCAAGGCTTTGAAGTCAAAGCTGAGATCAAAGATTGTGATGTTGTCGCAAAACGTGCAGACATGCCTCCAGTTATTGTTGAGCTTAAAACCAGTTTTAATCTCCAGCTTTTGTATCAAGGCATTGACAGATTAAGTCTCGTCGAACTGGTTTATTTGGCCGTTCCCGATCGTGCCGGTCATCTTTGGAAAGAGGAAATCAAACTCTGCCGCCGCTTGGGTTTGGGACTTCTTTTGGTCAATGGCAATTGGGTTGAAGCAAGGATTGACCCCACCCCATATACCCCGCGTAAAAACACCAAGAAAATCGGACGTCTCTTAAAAGAATTTCAAAGCCGGGTTGGCGATCACAATAAGGGTGGCTCAACCAAACGACCAGTTGTGACTGCTTACCGCCAAGACGTTTTGCGCTGTGCCAAAATTGTTGGACTTGAATTGGCAAAGCTCAGCGACATTCAAGAAAAGTCAGGTGTTCAAAAAGCGTCAAGTCTATTGCAGCGCGATGCTTATGGTTGGTTTAAGCGCGAGTCCCGCGGCGTTTATATGCTAAGCCCAAAGGGACGCCAAGCTCTCGAAGATTTCAAAGACGTGTTAGCTGTTTTGTAATTATCAGTTCACGGATGATTGTCGTGTGGCTACTAAACGCGGGGCTGTTGCTTCCAGTTTGGCGGGCTCTTCGAGATCGAGGTTCTCAATTTTGGCACCGCGTTTTGAAATGCGGTCTGATGAAATACTAAGTTTTTCAATATCAGTGTTCGCCAGATCAAAGTGTTTTCTTAAGTCGCCAACGCGGTCTGTAAGTCTGCCTACATCTTCCAGTAATTTCGCTACTTCGTTTTTGATTGCGTGGGCTTGCTCGCGCATCGCCACATCTTTGAACAAGGCTTGCATGGTTTGAACTAACAAGAGCAACACATTAGGTGAGGCAATAATTACCCGCATTTTATGGGCCTTCTGGATCACATCTTCAAAACGCTCATGCAATTCCGCCGAGATCGATTCCGATGGCACAAACATAATGGCAGTTTCTTGGGTCTCGCCACTGATGAAATATTTATCGGCAATATCTTTGACATGACGCAGTACATCAACGCGTAAGCGTTGTTCAGCAGCTTTGGTTTCCGCTTCAGTTGTGCACCCGCGCATCGCATTGTAAGCCTCCAAAGGAAACTTTGCATCGATCACTAATTTAAGAACCGAGTCGGGCAAATGGATCACGCAATCTGGTCGTAAACCATTGGAAAGCGATGCTTGAAAATCATAAGCTGAATGCTGCAACCCATCCCTGATGATCGCTTCCATGCGACCTTGCCCAAAAGCACCGCGGGTTTGTTTGTTATTCAGAATATCTTTAAGACTGATCATCTCAGTCGAAAGATGCGTTATGTTGCGTTGGGCCGTATCAATCACCGCCAACCGCTCATGCAGCTGGCTTAGAGAGTGCTGTGTGCGCGTTGCTTGATCTGTCAGACCAACACCAACCCGGTGGCCAACCTGATCCAAGCGTTCATTCAGGGTTTGTGCCAGAACCGCTTGCTGGCCATGCGATTGTTCTGCAAAACTGCGCAAAGAGCCTGCCATTTCGGCCAAACGAAATTCCATATCGGCGGCGCGCTGGGAAGCCTCATTCAATTCATGTTTACGCCCGCGTTGGCCGCGCCACGCAAAAATGACTGCAGCCAGGAGAAGTAAAAGACCAAACCCCGCCACGATTAAAAGCAGATCAAGCAGTGAAAACTGCTGCTGGCCGATCTGCAATATGATGTCGTTGAGTTCCATAAACCGTGGATACACTGATTCGTACAAAACGAGAACCGCGCAGCGTGGCCCGCCCACACCGACAGGGCATGGACGGGCCTTTGATCCGATCAACTCGGGACGGCGACAGGAGCCTACCGGATCAACTCGCTCACAACGGTGGAAAGATTTTTAAATCCCCTTCCATAAATGCCAGTCGTTAAACTGGCAGATCCCCGCTGGATCGAGACTGAAGTTGGCTTGTGATAACGGCATCAAAGTGCCGACATCTAGGCATTGTCCTGACCATATTGCGGCAATATTGCGCCCAAAATTTAGACGGCACTAAACCCATTATCGACAAATAACTGTGTTCCAGTGATGAATTCACTTTCATCTGACGCCAAATAAAGCGCAGCTCTTGCGATATCCTCTGGTGTGCCCATGCGCCCTTGAGCAGCGATGATCGCTGCATCTGAAACATCCACGCCAAGCGCATTGAGCGCCTGAACTTCCCGGTCGCCATGTGGAGTTTTGATAAAACCGGGACACACCGCATTGCACCGTATGTTACGATTACGAAACTCGACTGCAATCGCGCGCGAAAACATGTGAACGGCACCCTTAGTGGCATCGTAGAGAACTTCCATTGGGGTTGCATAAACCGCTGAAATCGAAGAGGTACAAACGATGCTACCGCCGCCCGCCGCTAACATATGCGGCAGCACAGCCCGGGTCACTAGATACATGCTTTTTACGTTCACATCGAATAGGAAATCCCAGTCCTCTTCTTCAGTTTCCAGAAAAGGCTTGATCACGATGGTGCCAGCGTGATTGAACAATACTGTTATCGGTCCAAGCTGGTTTACAATATCAGCAACCGCGCGATTGACTTCGGCGGCTGAGGCAACATTTGCGCCTGCAAAAACCGCGCGTTGTCCTTTAGCTGCAAGTTCAGCAACTAAAGCCTGGCCCCCGGCAACGTCGCGATCTATGATGCCGACCGTGGCACCTTCCGCTGCAAACAGGCGCACAGCAGCAGCACCGCAACCACCGGCTCCGCCAGATACCACAGCAATTTTGTTTGCCAATCGATTGACCATTTTCATTCTCCTTTATTTGAATTTTTCTGTCATTCGAACGAGCGCATCGACCATACCGGGTTCCGCCATAGCATGGCCTGCATCGTCGATGATTTTAAGCTCAGAACCACGCCAATTCTGATGTAAGGCGTAAGCAGTTTCGAACGGTGTCACCACATCGTAGCGGCCTTGCACAATCCCTCCGGGAACACCTTCAAGCTTATGTGCATCCGCTAATAACTGGTCATCACGCGCCAAGAAGCAATTGTGATAGAAGTAATGGCATTCGATACGTGCGAAAGCGATTGCGAATTTTGGTTCGCCAAAATCTGCTACCCGCGCCAAATCAGGCAACAAGGACAGAACAGAACCTTCCCAACGACTCCAACTCTTGGCGCAGGCTAATTGCACATCTTCGTCCATTCCGGTCAGGCGCTTGTAGTAAGCCGCAACAATATCGTTACGCTCAATTTCGGGAATCGGTGCCACAAAGTCCTGCCATAGGTCCGTGAACAGGCGGCTAGCGCCTTCTTGATAAAGCCATTGAATTTCTGTTTTGCGGCCAGCAAAAATACTGCGCACAATTAACGCCGTTACGCGTTCGGGATGTTTTTGTGCGTAAGCCAAAGCCAGCGTTGATCCCCAAGACCCACCCAAAACTTGCCAACGTTCAATCTGCAAGTGTTGACGCAAAACTTCAATATCCACCACCAAATCCCAGGTGGTATTTTCGCGAAGTTCCGCATAAGGCGTGGACTGGCCACAGCCGCGTTGGTCCATCAAAATGATACGGTAACAAGCGGGATCATGGAGGCGGCGTAAATTTGGCGATATGCCACCGCCCGGCCCACCATGAAGAACCACTACGGGCTTGCCCACAGGATTGCCGCATTCTTCAAAAAATATCTCATGAACTTCTGAAACCCGCAGTCGGCCACGTCGACAGGGTTGAATATCGGCAAAAAAACCAAGACGATCGGTCATCAAATCACTTTTTAAATCAACTACGAAAGAAGCACTATCACACCGCTTAGAATTGTTCGATAGTCGTATGAAGGAGTTTTTACCAATGACCCAATGGCGTATTTTAATTGTTGACGATCATCCGCTGTTTCGTGACGCGCTGAAACTCGCCCTGAGCGGACCACAAGCAAATATGCTGATCAGTGAGGCGGGCAATCTTGATCAAGTAAACGCATTTTTGACCGGTGAGCATGAGTTTGATTTGGTCATGCTGGATTTGCGTATGCCGGGCGTTCAAGGTTTTTCCGGCCTCGTTTATCTCAGGTCGCAATTTCCCAGTGTACCGGTGGTTATTGTCTCGGGCCAGGATGAGCCGGCAATTATGCGTCGCGCGCTTGCTTTGGGGGCCGCAGGTTATGTTCCAAAATCAACTGCAGCAGAAGATATTCGTCAAGCCGTTGCTACGATTTTGGCGGGCGGAATTTGGGCGCCAGAAGCCGCAACAGCTACTGCAAGTGACCCTGAAACCGAAGATTTAGCGCGGCGGCTCGCATCTCTTACACCTCAACAATTGCGCGTGTTGATGATGTTGCGCGAGGGGAAATTGAACAAGCAAATTGCCTTTCAACTCACAGTATCTGAAGCAACGATCAAAGCCCACGTCTCGGCGATTTTACAGAAACTAAATGTTGATAGCCGAACCCAAGCTGTGATTGTTGCTAGCCGCGTTGACGGTGATATGCCAGACCAATAATTATTTCCGATTACTAGCCAGCAATTGCATGAGCATTGCGCGCAATGCGGCAGGGCGAACTGGTTTTCGCAAATAACTCACGTTAGCCGCAGCTGCTAAATCTTGCACGGCTTTCGAGCGGTCTGCCGTAATCAAAATTGCGGGGATATCGCTCTGCATCGACTGCCGCATTTTTTGAACCAACAAAATACCGTCTTCATGATCAATGTGGTAATCGGCAAATATCAAATCCCAATGCTTGCTGTCTTGGCTTAGATAGCCCATCGCCTCTGCCGCACTCAGAGCTGCATCAATGGTGATCCCCCAGCCCGCCAACAATGCCCGCATGCCTTCGACAATTGTACGTTCATTATCAATGACGAGAACGCGAAGCCCAGAAAGTTGTAAGCTTGGATTAGTAACATCCTGCTCCACAATCAACGGCAAATGCGGCCCCTTGGCAATTGGTAACTGCACCGAAAATACAGATCCATAATTCAATTTTGAACGCACACCAATCGGATGTCGCAACACTTTGCCCATGCGCTCAACAATTGAAAGACCAAGACCCAGCCCTTGTTCCAATCCCTTATCTTGGCCAAGCCGTTCAAACTCCCGAAAGATCAATTTATGCTGCTCTGGCGCAATGCCATATCCGGTATCATGGACCTGCACCGCAAGCGCCGAACCTAGCCGCTTGACTCCCATCAATACGCGGCCACGTGGCGTGTATTTAATCGCATTCGAAAGCAGGTTCTGCAAAATCCGGCGTAACAACCGCTTGTCCGAATAGACTACAGCCGCCGTTTTCAAAATAAGAAGTTTTAGATTTTTATCCTTAGCCAAAGGCGCAAACTCGCGCGCTAACGCTTCAAAAATATCTTGCAATCGAAATGCCGAAAGTTCTGGTTTCATGGCTCCTGCATCAAGCCGCGAGATATCGAGAACCGTTGATAGAATATCCTCAACGGCTTCTAGCGATGCATCCACATTGCGCACAAGCTCTGCATTTTGTTGACCTGTTTCCCGCTCGACGAGAGAGGATGTGAACAGCCGCGCAGCGTTCAATGGTTGCAAAATATCATGGCTTGCCGCCGCAATAAATCGGGTTTTCCCCAAGTTGGCCGCATCCGCTTCTGCCTTTGCCTTTGCCAGCTCAATATTCAGTTTCGTGAGTTCGGCCGTGCGCTCAGACACTCGGCGCTCTAAGGTTTCATTCGCACTTTGCAAGGCTTCGGCATTGCGCACATTTGCTGTCACATCAGTGAAAGTTACAACAATACCACCATCAGGCATGGCATCACTTTCAACGTCAATAACCCGTCCAGATTCATTAAAGCTTTTACGGAAGCTGTTGTGGGTTTTTGTGAGCTGCTGTAGCCGTGTTGCAACATTTGCACGCTCATCAACTAAAGCCAGCGCAATTTCGGAAATTGGAACACCAACCCTTGCCAAGTGATCCGGCAAAGCGAGTAGAGCGCGATATTGCAGGTTCCAACAGATCAAGTTGTAATCTGCATCTAGCACCGCAATTCCTTGCGGAACATTATCAATGGCAGATTGCAAAAGCTCGCGGTTGTATTGAATAGCCGCTGAGGCATCATCGAATAACTGCATGGCACCACGCGAGCCTTTTGAGTGGCGCTCCAGTAACAAGGCCATAACCAAACGCGAAGACGCGGCCCCAACCGCCGAAGCTAAAAGTAGTTCGCCGAACCGCAAAATCCGAACATCCGCTTCAAGTTCCGGATCGTCGGCAATATGCCGCTCTTCTGCCATCTCTGAAAATGCGGCGCGCGCCCGGTCGGGTCCGAGATAACGCGCAACAGTTTCCTCAACTTGTCCAGTGGTAACTGTGCTCCGCCAAAATCGATAATCGCCACCCGATCTTTGTACGCGGTCACTATCAACGAAAACCTCTGCTTGCAATTGTTCAATGCCAGTTGGCTTTCGCATTAAAGAAAAACCAACATAGCAGGCGATATTCCCCATCAGGCTCCAAATCACACCATGGGTAAGACTATCAAACTCAAGTCCAAACAACATGCGCGGACGCAAAGCCCCAATGCCAAATGGACCTTGTCCCAAAACGATGGGGTCAAGCCAGCCGGAATCTATGAATGAAGGCAGCAGCAAGGTGTAAGCCCAGAGCAGGAAGCCCACAATAATTCCGGCCCGCGCACCGCGTGCCGTTGCCCGTTTCCACATTAAGCCACCAAAAAATGCTGGTGCAAATTGAGCGACGGCCGCAAAAGAAATCAACCCAGTTTGAGCGAGTGCGGCTGAGTTTCCAGCGGCCAAGAAATAACTATAAGCCAATCCCAAAATAACGCAGATGGCAATGCGCCGGATGATCTTAAGGCGCTTACCCATATCAGCCTGCACCACAGCCATTTCATCTTGCCGCCGCAACAAAATGGGCACCACCAAGTTGTTGCAAACCATAATGGACAAGGCAATGGTCTCCATAATGACCATGGCCGTTGCCGCCGACAATCCGCCGATGAATGCAATCAGCGCCACGACATTGTTTTCCGCCATAATAGGCAGCGCCAAAACATAAGTGTCAGCATCAGCCTCGCGCACCAAGCTAAGGCCGGCAATTGCAATTGGAGCCACAAAAATATTTATCGCGATGAGATAAAGTGGAAATAGCCAAGCTGCCCGTTTCACATCATTGCGGTGGCTATTCTCAACCACAGTCACATGAAACTGTCGTGGCAACAAAATAATTGCGCACGTCGAGAGCAGCATCATGGTCAACCACCGACCGCCGTCAGGAGCCGTGCTAAAAACCGCATTTATGGTTGGGTCATTTTGTACTTCGGCAAGCAGCGGGCCAATTCCGCCCATCGTCCAAAAAGTCACAAAAATTCCCACCGCCATAAAAGCGAGAAGTTTCACGACTGATTCCACGGCAATTGCGAGGATCATGCCATCTTGATGTTCTGTTGTATCAATGTGGCGAGTGCCAAATAAAATAGAGAATAGCGCCAGCGCCACAGTGGCTAGCAAGGCCATATTGCCACCGACAGGTGAAGTTCCCAATGCCGAAATCACCCAACCCGATGCATCCATCATGGTCTGCAAAGAAAACGCCAGCGCCTTAAGCTGAATAGAAATATAGGGAACAATTCCAATGACGGCGATGACCGCCACCAAAGCACCAAGGCTTTGGCTCTTGCCGTAACGCGCTGAAATAAAGTCGGCGATCGACGCGATATTCTCGCGTTTTGAAACCATCACAATTCGGCTAATCAAGCGCCACCCGAACGCAAAGAGAAGTATTGGTCCCAGATAAATCGGAATAAAATCAAAGCCCGTGCGCGACGAAACGCCAACACTGCCGAAATATGTCCACGAGGTGCAGTACACACCGAGTGACAATGCGTAAATCAGCGGTTTTTGAATGCGCAAGCCCGCCCGTTTGACCGCCCATTTATCGCCGAGGGTCGCAACGCAAAACAAGATGCTCACATAAGCGAGCCCCGCCAGCAACACGATCCAGTTTTCAAGAAACATAGAAGTCCCAATCTGAAAGTCTTCTTTTGCATTAGGAAAAGCAAAGGAGCAAGGCAAGGCCACCTAAAATTTAATCTTTCGTTAATCTTACGAATAAGTTAAGAGGCGTAATGCATCCAACGGGGGCGCATGAAATTGAAACACAAAAAAGGGGTTTCCCATGTGGCAAGAATTTAAAGACTTCGCATTTAAAGGCAACGCATTTGATCTCGCTATCGGCGTGATCATGGGCGGCGCATTCAGCAAAATCGTCAACTCTGTTGTTGAAGATTTGATCATGCCAGTAGTTGGACTTTTGTCCGGCGGCATTGATTTCTCGAACAAGTTCGTACAACTCGCCGGCGCACCAGCAACAACTTTGGCAGCTGCAAAAGAAGCAGGTGCCACATTTGCTTATGGTAACTTCATTCAAGTTGTAATCGGTTTCTTGATCCTTGCATTTGTATTGTTGCAATTGGTCAAGATTTCTAACCGCATGAAGAAAGAAACACCTGCCGCTCCACCAGCAGGTCCAACAGCAACCGAATCTTTGCTTGCTGAAATTCGCGACTCTTTGGCTGGTGCCAAGAAGAAGTAATTCACTTTTCGCATAACTGTTGAGAAACCCGGATGCCTAGCGCTCGGGTTTCTTTTTTGTCTATACTCATGCCATGAACCCAAATCAGCTCCAGTCCGCCATCACCCCACAATCACGTAATGAACCCGATAGCGGCATTGTCGCTGCTGCCATGTATGGCTTTGGCAAGCCGGGCATAATTTCTTTATGGTCGGGCGAAGGTAATGTGCCGACGCCAGAAGCCTTTTGCCGCTCTGCCACAGAAAGCTTGCTGCAGGGGGAAACTTTTTACACCTATCAGCGCGGTATTCCCGAATTGCGGGAAGCGCTTGCCCGTTATCATACGCGTCAATTTGGCCGCGAATTTTCCCACGAGAATTTCTTTGTGACCACCGGCGGCATGGGCGCAATTCAATCGGCCATCCAATCTATTGCAGGCGAAGGCGATGAAATCATTATCCCAACGCCCGCTTGGCCAAATTACGCTGGCCCCATTCGCATTCAAGGTTCACGCGCCGTTGAAGTGCCGATGGATTTTAAGAACGGGCGTTGGTCTTTAGATTTTGATCGGCTGTTTGATGCAATTGGCCCCCGTACCAAGGCCATCTGTTTGAATTCACCATCAAACCCTTTGGGCTGGACGGCTTCGCTGGAAGACTTAATCGCGATCAGAGATGTTTGCCGCAAACACGGTTTGTGGATTTTTGGTGATGAAGTTTATTCGCGCTTTTACTATGGTAAAAATGGTGAAACCAGAGCGCCGTCATTTCTCGATATTTGTGATACGGAAGAACAACTTCTCCTCACCAATACATTTTCGAAAAACTGGGCCATGACCGGTTGGCGCGTTGGCTGGTTGCAAGCACCAAAAGCTTTAGGCTCGGCCATTGAACGCAGCATTCAATACAACTCCAGTGGCACGGCAGTTTTCTTGCAACGGGGCTGCGTAGCAGCGCTCGATCACGGAGACGATTTTATAATTGAGCAAGTTGCCAAAGCCCGTCGCAATCGCGACATTGTCGTCAGCGCTTTACAAAAATTCCCACATGTAAAATTCCAAATTCCTGATGGCGCATTCTACATGTTCTTCAGCATAGACGGTATGACCGACAGCATGAAAACCTGTTTGCAAATCATTGACGAGGCGAACGTCGGATTCGCCCCCGGCGGCACGTTCGGCCCTGGTGGCGAAGGCCATTTGCGCATGTGTTACTTGAAGGATGAAGCAAAACTCATTGAAGCAATGGCAAGATTTGGGATTTGGCTCAAAACGTATAGGCCAAGTTAAGCTATCACTTTAAGTCGTTAAAGTTAAAACTCCGTCGATGATAAACTGCACAGCCAGAGCAGCTAATACAATACCAAGCAACCGCGAGATAACCGCGCGGCCTGTGATCCCCATCGTGCTCGAAATTCGTTCAGCCATGCGAAAGCAAATGTAACAACTTAGCATGACGAGTGCAGCCACGGCAAAGAGCGCGCTGAGCATAGCAACTGATCCCTCAGCTTTGCCCGCGAGCAAAATCATAGCAGTAATCGCCCCCGGCCCCGCCATCAAAGGAATAGCCAATGGGAAGGCCGCAATGTTTTTGACATGGTCCACGCTTACGGCTGTATCAGCCGTATTCTGCAAGCGCTGTGCCCGGCGATCAAACACCATTTCCGCCGCCGCTGAAAGCAACAGCAAGCCACCCGCAATCCGAAATGCCGATAATGATATGCCTAATAGTTTTAGAAGTTGTGCGCCACCAAGTCCCGCCGCAATCAAAATACAAAGCGCAATGATTGAGCCCCGCAAGGCTACTTCATTGCGGTCCTTCTTAGACAGATCATTGGTCAACCCAAGAAAAATGGCGCTGAGAAAAATTGGATCAGCGACAACGAGCAGCGTGGCAATAGCGGAAGTCACATAATCTTGCATGCGGTCATCCTAGCAGCTTGTTTAAACTGCGCCACGTTTAATCAATTGAATGACATTTTCCATCCCTTGAAGAAAATTAGACCGATCCCGCGGCGTGAACACCGGATTATTTCCGGGTATGCCGCTGGTCTCGCGGAGGTGGCTCATCAAATCGCGCATCGCCAATGCCATCCCTATACTATCATCGGTGAAGGCCTTGCCATTGTTCGCGATCACGCGCGCGCCTTTTTTGTGCGCCCTAGACGCTAAAGGAATATCTTGGGTCACCACAATATCATTGGCAACAACTTGCTCCACAATCCAATCATCTGCCGCATCAGCGCCCGCTTGCACCACCATGCGTTTCACGTTTTCACCAAACGGCAATCGCATATGCGCATTGGATACGTATGTAATCACCAACCCATGCCGCGCCACCACTTTCGCTGCTTCTTCCTTTACAGGACAAGCGTCAGCATCAATGTAAATTTGCAAAGCGCTTCCCCTTGGACGTGTCTTTGACTTTTCCGACTACCACAGTAAAAAATATGTGATGACCAGTCCGGCAAACAACACAGTAAAAAACCCTAATGCTGCTCGTTCGGCAATCAAAAGTGCGGTTTGCTTCCTTGCATTAAGACTAATCGTTTTTGTAAATTCAGTGAAACGCTGCTTTAGATTGGAGGCATTGTTTTCCTTTTTCGCATCATTCAAAGCAAAACGACTAAACTTAACAATTTTTCCCATTAGCTTCCAACTTCAAGCATTAAAGATCGGACAGAATAGTCACGTAAATCTTTTTAACCGCTTAACTAACGTTATTCGGCAATTCGCGCTCTCTTCGTGCGATAAAGTCTGAGAGCTCATCAGCAACCGCTTGATCCATCGCTGGCTTCTCATATGCAGCAAGCATGGCGCGGGCTTTATCGCGGCCGCGCTCGTCGTGGGTTTTAGCGCCCTCCGCCGACCATTGTTCAAATGAATTAAAGTCCATTACTGAAGGCATAAAAAATGCTTTTTCAAAATGCTCAAGCGTATGCGCTGTCCCTAAGAAATGCCCCTGCGGTCCAACCTCGCGAACTGCCGCCATGGCCTCTTTGAAATCATCAAATTTCAAGCCACCGGCATATTTATACCAGCCCTGCAATTGCTCGCAGTCCGTCACAAATTTTGAATAGCCACAACATAAACCAGCTTCGAGCCAGCCCGCTACATGCCAAATGTAATTCGCGCCAGAAAGAATTGCCGCATGCATCAGCATATTGGATTCATAGCCCGCTTGCGCATCATTAACTTTAGAACCGACATGAAAGCCGGACGTGCGCCACGTTAAATTATACTTCCGCGCCAATGCCCCCATGACATACATCATTTGGGCAGCCTCCGGCGTTCCACCCATAGGAGCCCCGGTTTTCATATCAACGGTGACCATAAACTGCCCATAGATCTGAGGCGATCCCGGTCTGATCAATTGGGTATAAGCCAGTCCCACCAAGGCTTCTGCATTCACTTGCGCCACGGCACCAATGGCCGAAGCGGACGTTGAAGCGCCACACAAAGCAAATGGTGCTAAAATCAATGGCTGATTATTCCGTGTATAAACGCGCATTGCGTCCAACATGGTTGAATCCCAGACCAGTGGCGAATTACAATTGGTGATCGAAACAACAACGGTGTTGTCTTTCACATAGTCCTTGCCAAACACAATCCCAGCCATTTTCATGGTGTCTTCGGCGCGTTCTTTTGAAGTGACGATCCCCATGAATGGTTTATCAGAATGGGTCAGCGCTGAATTGATGATATGTAAATGCCGCTTCGGTACGGGCACTTCCATTGGCTCGCAAATGATCGAACTTGCGGAGTGTAATGACGGAGCCATCTGCGCCAGCTTGTGCAGATTGTTTAGATCCTCAAGCGAGCCATAGCGCCGCTCACCATCAAGCCCGCGCACATATGGTGCGCCATACATCGGCACGAACACCGTATTCTTGCCGCCAACTTTTACCGTGCGCTCGGGGTTTCGTGCATTGAGAGTAAACTCTGACGGTATTTTGCCGACGAGCTCCATGAGCAATGCGCGATCGACGCGCACGCGAGTTCCTTGCACATCGGCCCCGGCAGCTTTCCACATCGAAATCGCTTCATCATCGCGAAACTCGCACCCCACTTCTTCCAAAATTTTCATGGACTCGTCGTGGATTAATTCCACCGCTTCATCAGGCACCATTTGATAAGTGGGAATTTCCCGAACCAGCGTTGGAAATGCCAGCATAGGTGCCGCCCGTAATGCCCGTCTGCTATCCCTACCGCCACCGCGCCGATGTTGTGTTTCACTCATGTGCAAATCTCCATTCCAAAAGACTACCACGAAAAGCCGCCATGTCACGTACCGCAACTTTCGTCGTACAACCAAGGTTGACGTTTCGCCACAAAGTCGCCACAATGAAGAACAGGGAGTTAAAGAGCTTGGGGTAATGCGCGTGGGCGTGTTGCATTTTTGCTTTTTACAACATTTTGAGATCAAGCCCTGTGATCTTTTTTGGGAGGGCCTAAATGGCTGATAATAAACATATGAGTGAGGACGAAAAAGTCCTTCACGGCATGGGCTATGCGCAGGAATTATCCCGCCGCATGGGGCCATTTCAAAGCTTCGCAATTTCTTTCTCAATCATCTGCATCATCTCTGGTGGCTTCGGATCATTCCCGATTGCGATGTCCACAGGCGGTCCGTGGTCATTGACCATTGGCTGGATCATTGGCGGCGTATTCGCCCTTGTTGTAGCAGCTTCACTCGGTCAAATCGCATCATCTTATCCAACCGCTGGTGGTCTATATCACTGGTCATCAATTCTTGGCGGTCGCTTCTGGGGCTGGGCTACAGCATGGATTAACTTGCTCGGCCTGTTCTTCGTTGTTCCAGCGGTTAACGTGTTCCTTTACTTCATCACTAAAGATTTGTTTTTTGGTGCTTTGCTGGGCTGGGATGTTTCCGGTTGGGGAACATGGACACAGATTTGGTCCGTTGTCGCGTTGACAGTTGCCCAAGGTGCATTGAACCATTTCGGTATCAAGCTCACCACTATGTTGACCGATATTTCGGGCTATATCATTTTGGCAGTGACGGCAATTTTGATCATCATGTTTTTGATGGCGGCACCTAGCTTCGATCTCGGAAAGGCCTTCACCTTTGTGAATAACACTGGCGCTCCCGGCGGCAATGTTTCGCCACAAGTTGGAAACCTGATGGCCATGATTATTGGTCTCTTGTATCCATTGTTCACGATTACTGGCTTCGACGCTTCTGCCCATACTGCAGAAGAAACCAGAGATGCGCGCAACACCGTTCATAAGGGCATGTTGCACTCTGTGTTCTGGTCATTGGTTTTTGGCTTTGTGCTCATCCTTGCGATGGTCATGGCTATTCCTGACACAACCGCATCAGCCGCTTCTGGCTGGGCTTCATTTAACAACCTCTTCACCGCAGTGATTTTGCCTTCGTTCTTGGGCAAATTGATGTTGGTGGGTGTGATCATTTCTAACTTCTTATGTGCTCTTGCCGCGGTTACCTCGACCTCGCGCATGATCTATGCCTTTGCCCGTGATGGTGGCTTGCCAGCATCCAAGCTCTTGGCATCGGTCAGCCCAACTTACCGCACACCAACAGCAGCAATCTGGGCCACAGTAGTTGTGACCAGCATATTGACCGCAATCACCACACCGCTCGGTGCGTTCGCTGCTCTTTCGACGGGTTGCGCTATGTATCTCTATATTTCTTACGCAATGCCAGTTGTTGCTGGTCTCTTTGCTGAAGGAAAGACTTGGAAAGAATTTGGCAGCTTCCGCCTCGGTGGCTTTTCCAAGTTGTTTGCAGTGATCGTAGGGATTGGTGCCGTTGTCGTGACCATCGCAGGTCACATCTTCGTGCCGTCAATCCAAGCCGATGCAACTGCTGGAACTAGCTTTGTTCCCGGCCTTTGGATTTACTCAGTAGCCTTCGCAGTTCTCTTGGGACTGTTCTGGGTATTGAGCGAAAATAAGCGCTTTAAGGGCCCGCCTGTTGGCGCAGAAATCGCGAAGCGTCAAGCTTCGATCGCTGCTGCTGAAAAGGCGTTGAACAACTAAGTTTAAACTAAAAAATAGTGAAGGGCGGCCTTTTGGTCGCCCTTTTTTTTGTGCGATAGTGTGAACCATGGGCAAGAGATTCGATATTGCAATTATTGGCGGCGGCGTTGTGGGGTTGGCGGTTCTGCGTCGTTTTTCGATGGCGGGCTTATCTTGCGTTCTTTTCGAAAAAGGTGCTGATGTTTTAACTGGTGCGTCAAAAGGCAATAGCGCATTGTTGCACACGGGTTTTGACGCGCCGCCAAAAAGCATCGAGCTTTCCTGCATGCAAGCAGGTTACGCTGAATATTTAACAATCCGCCAAAAGCTAAATTTACCTCTGCTTGAAACCGCGGCTTTGGTTACCGCGTGGACTGATGATGAAGTTGCGGCCTTGCCTGCAATCGTTGTCAAAGCCCATGCCAATGGCGTGGCTGATGTTAGACAGATTTCGCAAACCGAACTGCGCGTGAAAGAACCTAAGCTCTCGCGCGAAGCCAAAGCCGCAGTGCTCGTGCCCGGTGAAAATGTCATTGATCCATGGTCAGCACCTTTGGCCTATGCGCACCAAGCCATCGCCCATGGCGCAGTGATCATGCGCAATGCCGAGGTTATGGGGGCAGAATTCGCAAACGGCGAATGGAAAATTGCCAGCAAGGCTGGTGAAGTTGTTGCAAGCCTAGTGATCAACGCTGCGGGATTATTTGGTGACTTGGTGGAGGCCATTGCGCGCCCCAGTCCATTCACCATAAAACCGCGCAAAGGGCAATTTGTGGTCTTCGATAAACCTGCCGCCAAACGCGCCCGCGCCATTATTTTGCCAGTACCCACAGAGCGCACCAAAGGTGTCGTTTTATTCCCTACGATTTTCGGCAATCTTGCCATTGGCCCGACAGCGGAAGAAACCGAAGAACGGGAAAACGCATCTTGCGATGAAGCCACGCTCCAGTCATTAAAAGACCGCGCCATCACGATGATCCCGGAGCTAAAAGATGTGGGCGTCACTGCGATTTATGCCGGGTTACGCCCCGCCACGGAACACAAAAATTACATCATTGAGGCGCTCGCCGACCAAAATTGGATCACGGTCTCAGGCATCCGTTCAACGGGTTTGACCGCTAGCCTCGGCATTGCCCAATACGTGGCAAAACTCTACGCTAAGAACTTTGGCAAACTTCCGAAGAAAGAACCAGCGCCGATCTGGACGCCAGTGCCGAATCTCGCTGAACACTCGATCCGTCCTTACATGCGCGGTGGCGAAATTATTTGCCATTGCGAATGGGTTACCCGCAGCGAAATTGCTGCAGCTTGCGAAGGCGCACTACCCGCTGGAAATCTCAGTGGTCTAAAGCGCCGAACCCGCGCTGGGCTTGGCCGTTGCCAAGGATTTTATTGCGGCGCTGAACTCCAGTCCATTTTCGATGTGAGCCAAAATGCAGAACCATAAAGTGGTGATCATTGGTGCAGGGCCAACTGGCCTCAGTGCTGCCCGACATTTGAAGGCGCAAGGCCTGAATGATGTTGTGGTTTTAGAGCGTGAGGTCGAAGCTGGCGGCATCCCGCGTCATTGCGGTCATTGGGGTTTTGGTTGGGAAAGCCACCGCCGCCTGATGACTGGACCAAAATATGCTAACGTTCTGCGCGAGGGATTAGACGTGCGTACAGCGACAACTGTTTTGGAGTTTACTTTGCGTGGCTCGATGCGCATTCATTCCGCGGCAGGAATTTCCGAACTCAGTGCTGACCGCATTTTGTTGGCCATGGGAGCGCGTGAATCTTCGCGCGCCAGTCGCCTGATCGGGGGGGGCAAGCCATCTGGTGTTATCAACACCGGAACTTTGCAGCAAATGGTCTATCAACAAAACCATCGACCATTCTTGCGACCTGTCATCATTGGCAGCGAGTGGGTGTCCTACTCAGCTCTCATGACCTGCCGTCATGCTGGCATTAAACCTGCCTGTATGATCGAAGAAAATTTCAAGCCAGAAGCGCCGCAGATTTTCCGTATTGGGGCGAAAATGGTGTTCAGTGTTGGCATTTCAACCAACACAAGACTCCTCCGCATCATTGGCGGCAAAGCCGTTGAAGCGGTTGAAGTTGAAACCAATGGATCTAGCCGTTTGATTACCTGTGACGGCGTCATCGTCACCGGAAAGCTCAGACCAGAATCGTCCCTTTACGCGGGTGGATTTTTACAGCGCGATGGCGAAGCGCCACGGATTTTTGAGAATTTCCGCACCAGTAATCCTAAAATATTTGCGGCAGGAAATTTGCTTGGGAATCTTAAAACAGCTGGTTCTTGCGCGGTCCAAGGCAAGGCCGCAGCCGAAGCCATATTGAAAGATCTGGTATGAAAGTACTTGCAATCGATCAAGGCACCACGGGAACCAAGGCTTTCACTTATGACGTGAATGGAAATTTCCAAGCAGTTGCAAAATTTGAACATACGCAAATCTATCCACAAGCAGGTTGGGTTGAGCATGATCCTTTAGAACTTCTGGCGCACCTAAAATCATGTATCGCTGCGGCGGGTGCTGTTGATGCGGTTGGCATCGACAATCAAGGCGAAACCATTATGGCTTGGAACGCGCAGAGCAAACGCCCAATTTACAACGCCATTGTTTGGCAAGATTCGCGGACCAGCGATGTGATCGCGAAACTAAAATCCGATGGTGCAGAAGAGTTGACGCTAAACCGCGCAGGGCTCGCCCTTGACCCCTATTTTTCCGCCAGCAAAATGCGCTGGATTATTGATCACGTTCCCGAAGCAAAAATACTTCTATCACAAAGACGCTTGCGTCTTGGAACCAGCGATGCATTTTTCCTAGATAGTCTAACGGGTGAATTTGCGACCGACGTTACGACCGCGTCCCGCACCTCGCTGATGAATGTGGATACTTGCCAATGGGATGATGATCTCTGCGCGCTATTCAAAATCCCACGCGAATGCTTGCCAGAGATTCGGTCCACCACGGGTTACTTTGGCATAATTGGAAAAACTCCAATCACTGCCAATCTTGTCGATCAGCAAGCCGCCCTTTTTGGTCACGGTTGTGAAAAGCCGGGTGACGCCAAAATGACCTTTGGTACCGGCGCATTCGCTTTGGCAATTTCCGGCGCGGTCCGATCCGCAACAACGACGAGTGGTCTTTCGGCCACCATTGCGTGGGCGCTCAAAAATCAACGCCAGCAATATGCGCTGGAAGGTGGCGTTTACAATGCAGCCTCGGCAGTGAATTGGGCCAAAAGCCTTGGACTTTTCAATGACTATGCCGAGATCAATAGTTTTGAAGTATCCAGTGCAATTTCGCGTGGGTTGGTTTTTGTGCCAGCGTTGTCCGGTTTGGCCTGCCCACATTGGGATCGGAGCGCATCTGGCTTGTGGATCGGCATGGGCCTCAACACCACTAAGAAAGACCTCATGCAAAGTATTCTGGAAGGCATTGGTCTGCGGTCAGCCGAAGTGATCGATGCGATATCTGTAGAAACAGGTCCGATCAAAACACTCTCGATTGATGGCGGCCTAGCGCAAAACCCTTACTTCGTAAAGTTCTTAGCCGAAGCAATTGGCTGTGAAATCCGGGTGGCCGGAACAACTGATATTACCGCCCTTGGTACCGCCCGCATGGCGCTGATAGGTGTTGGCCAAAAGAATGTGCCAAACTTACCAGCGTCCAAGATGGTCATTTCACCTGACCGCCCTCGCGCGCGCGAAAATCACATTAAGTTTGCCAAAGCGGTGTCCCGCGCCAAGGCTTGGAACGAAAATTAAGCAGCGTTGCGTACTGCAGCTTTGCTGACTTTCGTCAAAGCACCTGCCGCCATGACCAAGCCTTTAGCGCCATCAAGTGCGCCAACGCGAAATTCTAACCCCATAAAGCGCGACCGATCAACCGGGCCCGGCAAGTGCAATTCGCGAGTTAAGCTGAGATTGAATCCAAAGCGGCTGTAATATGGCGCGTCGCCCACGAGCAAAACAGCTTCATGGCCCAACACTTGCGCTGTCGCCAAGGCACGTTCCATCAATGCGCGACCAACACCATTTTTTTGCTGCGTGCTATCAACCGCCAATGGACCAAGCAACAGGGCAGGGCCAGCTGAGCCCGCAATGATTGACCACAGCCGTACTGTACCAATCATGCGGCCGTTACTACCGACAGCGACGAAGGCCAAACCTTCGGCGGGCAAACGGTTTTCCCGTAGGCGCTCCGAAGTTTTACGAAACCGAGCCGCACCAAAGCTGCAATTGAGCAAAGCTTCACGCGCGCGGAAATCAGAAACAAGTTCATCACGAATGGTGACCATAGGGGCCTCCCAAAAGAAGAGAATTGTGAGCGGAGTTGTGAAGTTTTAGATGACGTATGAGACCAATGGCGGGAAGCCATTGAACGCAACCGAAGCATAAGTCGTGGTGTAAGCACCACAGGCTTCGATCAACACCTCATCGCCAACCTGCAAGGTCAACGGCAAATCATAAGGTGTCTTCTCATAGAGCACATCAGCCGAATCGCAAGTTGGGCCTGCAATCACGCAAGGTGCTTTGGCGTCGTGATCGCGCGTCGTCACGATCGGATAGCGAATCGCTTCATCCATGGTTTCTGCCAAGCCACCAAATTTACCAATGTCCAAATAGACCCAGCGCAAATTGTCGTTGGCATGCTTCTTGGATACTAAAACCACTTCGGCTTTGATAACACCTGCATTGCCAACCATGCCGCGGCCGGGTTCAATAATGGTTTCAGGAATGGCATTGCCAAAGTGCTTGGCAAGTGCATCTTGAATGGCATTTGCATAGCTCGAAGTGCCGGGAACGGCTTTGAGATACTTGGTTGGAAATCCACCACCCAAATTCACCATGGACAATTGAATGCCAACGGCGGCCAACTCGTCAAAGATTGCTTTGGCTTCGCCGAGAGCGCCATCCCAAGCACCAAGGCGGGTTTGCTGCGATCCCACATGGAAGGAAATGCCATAAGCACCAAGACCAAGCGCATGAGCATGCACAAGCACATCCTTCGCCATTGCTGGATCGCAACCAAATTTACGGCTTAACGGCCATTCGGCGCCCGAACCATCTGTTAAAATCCGGCAGAATACGCGCGCACCGGGTGCCGCACGGGCCACTTTTTCAACTTCTTCAATGCAATCCACGGCAAATAGCGAAATGCCAAGCTCATGCGCTGCGGCAATATCGCGCTCTTTCTTGATGGTATTGCCAAATGAAATCCGGTCCGGAGTAGCACCAGCAGCCAATGCCATTTTCGCTTCCACAACCGAAGCAGTGTCAAAACATGAGCCCTTAGACGCCAGCAATGCCAAGATTTCTGGTGCTGGATTTGCTTTCACGGCATAAAAAATCCGGGTGTCAGGCATGGCATTGCGAAAGGTCGCAAAATTATCTGCGATCACATCGAGATCAACCACAAGGCATGGGCCTTCTGGCTTGTTATCACGAAGAAAGTCAATAATGCGAGCAGTAGCGGCCATGGGGTAAACTCCCGAAATCAAAGGTTGCAATGAGCAGATGAGTATTCGTTCGAGTAACACGCGATGGAGACGTGAACACAAGAAGATACTAACTGGTGTCGCCTTGGTTTGATCGGGAAAGCCCGGTCGCGCTGCTGGCAGGAAAGTGGTGCCTCTAGGAGACCCTCGGTTGATGGAAAACCGAAAGAGACGAAGAAGCCCTCACCGTCGTTGCTTTAGGGAAGTCCTTAGCGGCACGTGCGACATTGGGCAGAGCTGCATATGATGGATTCTTATGTCGCAATCAAGAATTATTTTGGGCAAAGCAAAAGTTTTTTATGAACAACTGTTAATCTTTTGGTGGCGCAAACGCCTGCCAACCCGCAATGATCCGTGTAAGGATGGTAATGCAACACAAAGCAGTATAGCCGTAAGCAATGATTGGAAAATATTCCGGCCAAATCACCATGCTTACAAAACAGGCAATCGTCTCGCTGCCCTCCGTTAACCCGCCAAGATAATAGAATGACTTGGATGGGTAGGCAGTGCTTTTATCCCCGCGTTTTTCGGCAATAATTGCATAAGCCAAAAAGCTCGATCCGGTACCAACAAAAGCAGCCAGAAGTACGGCCCCTGCGAGCGCGTTTTGCGTCGGGTTTGCGATTGCAAAGGCCAGCGGGATACTGGCATAAAATAAGAAATCCAAACTGATATCAAGAAATGCGCCGCGATCAGTGGGTTTTCCTAAGCGCGCAACGGCGCCATCCAAGCCATCTAACAACCGGCCAATGAGAAGCGGCATCAATGCGAGCATAAAGTGCCCGGTGGCAATCAAACCCGCCGCTGCCACACCAAATCCAAAGGCAGTGAAACTGATGCCATCAGCGCTGCAGCCAAGTTTGCGTAGTGTAATTGCAATTCGGTCTACCGCAGTTTTGCTGAAGGCTAATGCATAGCGGTCAAACATGGGTGACGTTGCCTTCTGCTGAAATCATAAACACTCTGCCACCTTTTGGCGCGTCATCTCGATCATGAGTAACCAGCAGCGCTGGAATATTGCGCGCTTTGATATGGCTGAAAACATAATCGCGCATCTGCCCCCGCAAATTTTTATCGAGCTTCGAAAATGGTTCATCCAAAAGAATAGCCGCAGGCTTGGCGAGGAGCGTCCGCATCAACGCAACCCGCTGGCGCTGCCCGCCAGATAGCGTATGCGGTGGTCGGTCGCCAAAACTTGCGAGATCAGCCCGCTCAAGGGCAATTGCCACCATTGCCATGCGTTCTGCTTGCGGCAAGCGCGGCACAGCGAACAACAGGTTCTCGGCAACCGTCATATGCGGGAATAAAAAATCATCCTGAAACAAACGGCCAATTCTCCGGTGTTCAGGTTGCAATACCAGTACAGGCTTCCCGTTCAGAACCACATTACCTTTGTTAACAAAACTATCAGCCAAGTCACCACCAATGTATGATAAAATCGACGACTTACCACAGCCACTTGGACCCATCAGCGTCACGATCTCGCCGGCTGCAATCGATAGCGAGAACGGCTGCACCAAAACGCGCTCATCAATCGACAGAGTGACATCAATGAGTTCTAACATCACGCAGTCCCCCAGCGTGGACGCGAAAATACCGCTGCAAGTTGGAAGGCAATCAGGGGCACCGCCATCAGCACTAAAGCATAGGCCGCAATCAATGCCCGGTTACCGCCGCTTGATAATGTGACCGCTTCCATTGGCAATGTTGAAAATCGTCCTGCCGCCGCCAATTGCGCACCAACAAATTGCGCCATCGAAACCGCAAAACCAATCGACAGTGCAGATAAGAGAGGTGCTTTCAACATCGGCCATTTTGCGCGGGTAAGAAAACGCATCCGCCCTATACCAAGTCCATTGCCCGCCGCCTGCCAACGCGGATCAAACGCACGGTAAGGACCTTGCAACATCACAAATATATAGGCCGTAACTGGCAACACATGCGCGAAAATCAATCCAAACCATGTGCCCGTTCCACCGATTTTGAGCAACAACCGATATTGCCCGAGGGCTACCAGCAAAGCCGGAACACAAAGCATTATTGTTGCAGCTAGCAATACAACGCGATCTGTATTCTTAGTCTGAGTTTCGAGCCAAATCACAACAGCACCAAGCGCTAAACCACAACTCACCATTGCCAAAGCGATGCTCGTCCAAACCGGGGAAGCATCACGCAACACGCGAAGCCAAGCTGCACTTGAAAAATCATTGGGGAGCAATTGTGGGAATGGCCAGAGTGCCGAGAACGACTGCACAACTAAGGCTACGATCACCAAGCTATAAAAAATTGTCCAAGCAGGCCAGAGCAACTTTGGCCATCCTACAGCCACCGAATTTTCGCGAGCAGCTCCAGTCATCCACCGGCGCAGCATGGGTCGCATGAGAGACAAAACTAACCAAACTCCAGCCAGTACAATAGCAACCACGCCACTCAACACCAAAGTGCCAGCGCTCCCGCGCGCATTGGCAATGGCATCGCCATCGTTGAGATCAGTCCAAACCAATTGCGCCAGGGTTGGCGGTTGCGTCGGCCCAATCACCAGTGCCATATCTACCACCGTCATGCCATAACTAAACACCGCAATGATCGGCCAAACAGAACGCGACATAAGTTGCGGCAATACTATGCGAAAAAATGCTGATCGCGGGCCGTGGCCTAAACTCCGCGCGACAGCAGTCTCACGCGCAAATCTTTGCCTCAATTCATCTTGCTGCAAAATGCTTGCTAATGACCATACTAAAAAAGGCGTCTCTTTCAGAACCAACGCGGCAATTAAAGCCAAGCCATGCGGGTCTTGCGTTGTCTGCCATTGGGGTGGCTCAGTCCAGCCTGTAAACAGAACCGCGATTAATCGCGCGACTAATCCCGTCGGTGCAATCAGAAATCCAAAACCCACGGCCAACGCCAAATGTGGAACGGACAAAAACACACTTGCCGACCGCAAAATACTTCCCCGCGCCTGTGCGACAATAAATATGGCAAGTAAAACAGAAAGCGCTGCGCTCAGCACACCTGTGAACACCGTCAATTTCAATGCGCCATAAAATTGAGGATGCCTGAATAACGTCACAAACGACGGCGCATCAACCAGACCCGGCACTAATAAAGCAAGGCTCAAAACCAGCGGCAATAAAAAGAGCAGCACCAAAGGCGCTGCTCCCAACCATTGCCGCCACTGCAGCATCAGCCTTGGCCGTAGCGTTTCAACCATGCCGCTTCCAATAAGCCAACCCATGACGCGTGTGGCTCAAGCAATGCAGGCCCCGGAAGTGAAACACTTCCCGGCGCTGCTGAAGCCGTAAACAATGCCGCATCTGCTGTCGACAATTTTGAAATCGCCAACACCGTTGGATCACCCCAGGTTTTGAGGTCATTTTTTTTGGCTTGTGCTTCCGGCGACATCAAAAAGTTTGCCAACACCTGAGCGCCAGCTTTCGCATTTGCGTTAATTGGTATCGCTACAAAATGTGTGTTGCCGATGGTGCCGTTGCGATGCTGCCAAGCAAGTGTGGAAGCTGGCATGCGGCCGGCAGCTACCAGATTTGCCGGTTCATTTGGATTGAATGTAATTCCGATTGCGAGTTCGCCATCGGCTACCATATTGGTCACGTCCGCTTGTGACTTCGGAAACTGCTTTCCTTCGCGCCAACTCACTTTGTGCAATTCGTCGAGTGAGGCGGCCCACAGGTCTTCATATTTTGCAAAAGCGGCAGCATCGCCGGGCTGGCCGAACACACCGGCATCTTGAACAGATTCAAACAACACTTGTTTCAAAAATGTCGTTCCATGAAAATCAGGTGGTGCAGGATAAGAAACGCGACCAGGGTTCTTAGCAGCAAAATCAGTCAACTCTTTGATGGTCAATGGCGGCGTAGAAATTTTTGCGCCATCGCCAAAAAACGTGAGCTGCGCCATGCCCCATGGCGCTTCTAAACCCTCAACGGCTTCGCTAAAATCCTGTGTTGTGGTTGGCTTTCCTTCAACATCGACAAAAGCAAAATTTGGTAAGTCATTGGCAAAAGGGCCAAACAATAATTTATCTGCTTTCATGGCGCGGAAATTTTCACCATTGATCCAGACCATATCAACTGAACCATCGGCCTTACCCGCTGCAACTTCATCGCGCACCCGGCGAACAACTTCAGCTGTATCGGTAATTTTTACATGTTCAACCGAAACCCCAAAGCGGCTTTTCATTTCGGAAGCAGCCCAAGCGATGTAGGCGTTGATTGTATCGGACCCCGCCCAAGCATTAAAGTAGACAGTCTGTCCTTTTGCAGTATTCAACAATTCATCCCAATTAGATGCAAAAGAGCGTTGGGCTCCGAATGCCAAAAAGGCTGTACCAAGCGATAAAGAAAGTGCGGTGCGGCGCGTAATATTCATATCAACATCCTTAAATTTCTTTGCGAGGTGTTTATGTGAATACGCAATTAATACAAGTCGCAGATGTTCAGTTTCTCGTGATCAGGCTGTGAACGGGTGAAGCATCGCGTGTTGCAACAAGATAATGGTCTTTGCGTCCAGAATTTCACCACTGGCAATTAATTTATAAGCCTCGACCAATGGCATCTCGATCACATCGATATCTTCGCCTTCATGCAGCACACCGCCACCTTCGTTGACTTTGTCGGCAGCACGATATGTGGCCACAAACATCGCCACTTTTTCCGTATGTGATCCGGGGCTCACAAAGGCATCAGTTACAAACTGCAGATTATGCACATGATAGCCCAATTCCTCCATCGCCTCGCGCTTGGCGCAGACCTCTGGCTTATCGCGATCCAAAAGCCCTGCACAAACTTCAAGCATTGGTTTTGGGTGGCCCGCCATAAAAGCTGCCATCCGCATTTGTCGTACTAAAAGACAAGTGCCGCGCGTGGGATCGACGGGAAGTATTGCAGCGGCAAACCCATGGTCTACAACCTCGCGCTCTAAGACTTCCTTTGTGCCGTCGCGTCTGGTTTGCTCAATGGTGATCTTCGAAACCGTAGACCAAACGCGGGCCACAACTTCCGCTTTCAAAATTTTGATGTTCAAGATTTTTCACTTTGCGTTGATTTCACAGCAGATGTTACAGCTTGCGCTGGGGCACTGTCAAAAAGCCCTTGTACTGGAATTTTAATGCGTCGTCGCCAGTTTGGGTATTCCTTGTCAGTGCCCGGAACATTAAGCGGCGCAATCTCCTCCGCCAAATCATCCGCCTGAATTTGCAAAAACATAGACGGCGCATGAGCAAGTGTTTGATGGGCGGCAACCATAAGATCGGGATTATCTCCAACCACTGTGCGCAAGGCATTTTTTTCCAGCTTCGCAGCATCGATTTCCCAACCACGAAATGGTTTCAGGTCGTGCGACGAAAGGCAAGTCAAAGCTGATTGTGGATATGTCGTAGGCTTGGCGAAACCATCACCTTCGCGCTCGAACCACAGCATTTTATAGGACAATATCTGCATCTCAGACATTTTCCGCCGCAAGCCATCAGGAACAGTTCCCAAATCTTCGCCAATAATAATGCACTTGTTAAGATTGCTTTCCAGCGCCACAATCGCCATCAAGTCATCCATCGGCATGGTAACATAAGCCCCTTCGGCGCCGGATGCGCCGAGCGGCACCCAGAACTGCCGCGCCAATCCCAACACATGGTCAATCCGCAACATGCCTGCATGCCGCATATTCGCACTCAAAATTTCCCGGAACGGCGTAAAATTCCGGGTTCGTAATTCAACAGGATTATGCGGCGGCAAATTCCACACTTGCCCAGTTGCTGAAAACGGATCAGGCGGCGAACCAATGGATACACTGTCGGCAAAGAGATCAGGATCACTTGCCAACTCCCCACCTTCATAAGCACAACCCAATGCCAAATCGCGATAAATACCATGGGCAAGACCGGCAGACTTGGCGCGCGTTGCAGCTTCTCCCAATTGCTTATCCGCCAACCATTGCAACCAGATTGCAAAATCTGCGTCACTTTCAAATGCGCCATGCTGCTGAAGTGCTTTGCCACCAACAGAAATAAAATCGCGTAATGATTTCTCGTCTCTACTAGTGCGTTTAGAGGTGAATTGTTTCCGCAGTGCTTTTTCTTTGTTGGCCCAAACGCCTGAATAATCGACATGCGAAAGTTTGCGCAGAGCGTCTAATTCTGACGATAAGCAGGCTTCATCCATACTGATGTAAATCGGATCGAGAAAGCGGCGGTCGGATGGTTGGTAAGGACTTGCTCGTTCCCGGTCTTTCGTGAACATATGATGTAGAGGATTGATACCAGCAAACGAACCACCATTTCGTGCGATGACTTCTGCAAAATGCCCCAAGGTTTGAAAGTCACCAATACCCCAGTCTTGTTGGTCCCGCAGCGCATAGAGATGAGTGCCCACTCCAAATTTGCGAATGCCACCGCGCAAATCATCCGGCAGAAAACACTGTGCTGGATGTGCCAAAATTTGAAGCACTACAGCGCCGCTTTCATCCCGTAAAACATGCATGCCCATTGGAAGAGCGGGTAAACTAATGTCGGCAGCGCCCGCATTTTTCAGAATTTTTAAGCGTTCGCCATTTTCAAGACACAACACCAGTTCAGCGCGAAACGGGTCCCCCGCAATCTTCAGTTTCCCAGCGCGATCCGCGATGCAACGCCGAAAATTTGAAACAAGCTGCAACTGATCACGTGCATTTTTTACTTCGCGCGCATTGCCCGTCGGCAAGTTCATTGCCGTCAATAGAGAACGCAAGCTTTCCGGTGACACTTGGTGATGGGAGCCATTCACTTCCCACCAATCTTTCTGAATTCCAGCTGCCGCTGCGAGATTACTTATCAGCGCATCATCCGCTTTGACAGTCTTACCCTTCGTTGAAGCTTTTTCTATCAAACAACACACACTGCGATTGGCGATTCGTAGTCTATGTTTCGTCAATGTATTGCTAGTCTCAAAAACTGCATCAGCAAAAACCCACACCATGCCATCCTGCGGCGTAGGCAATAAAGTCTCAGCCGCATCAAGCCCGCGATTAAAAACCATCAGCATACGGATTGTTAAGCTTTCTGGCAAAATTGCCAAAGCGATAACTGTTAAGTCACTCTGACGCCAATCAACTTCCTGCAGAGGATTTCCACTTCCGGAAAACCAAGTTGCATCCGGCCACAGGTCATCTAATCGCGCCACACCTTCAAAAAAACTATCTGCAAAATAAGCGGCGTATGTTTTCCTAAAACGGATCAAGGCTGCGGTATAATTAAGGCGGTCTTGATCTGCCGAAACCCAGTTCAGCCAAGTGGTTTCATTATCTTGCGCATAAGCATTGTTATTGCCATTTTGACTGCGCCCAAACTCATCCCCGGCCGTAAGCATCGGTGTGCCGCGTGAAAGAAATAGCGTAGCGAGAAGTGCTTTCACATCGCGCTCAGGATCATCGCTTACCCAGCTCGCTTCAGAACCATTGCCGTCACGGTTGCCTTCACCATTGGCAAAATTGTTTTTGGTCGAAAACTGCACCACATCTTCCAACGCAAATCCATCATGGGCGGACACAAAATTTACACTAACCGAAGGCTTCCGATTGTTAGATCTAAAGATATCAGCTGACCCCGCAAGACGTGTGGCAAAGTTACCTTGCGCGCCAGCGTCACCGCGCCAAAAATGGCGAACATCATCGCGGTATCTATCATTCCACTCGCCCCAAGCCGCTGGAAAATTTCCCAACTGATAGCCGCCTGGACCAATATCCCAAGGCTCAGCAATATGAATAAGATCGCGTAAAATCGGGTCTTGCGCAATCGCCTGCATCAACGGCGCGGTTTGCAAAAAACCGGTTTCAGTGCGGCCCAAGACGGGTGCCAGATCATAACGAAAACCATCAAAACCAGCGACTTCAGCCCAATAGCGCAGCGCATCCATAACCAAACGCAAGGCGATTGGATTTTGCAGCGCTAATGTGTTGCCGCACCCCGTATCATTAATCAGTTCGCCGTCCTTCAGCGCATAGTACGAAGCATTGTCGAGGCCACGGAAACTAAGTGTGGCACCACCAAGATCACTCTCGCCAGAATGGTTAAACACCACATCGAGGAGGACCTGAAATCCCGCCTCATGCAGCGCGTCAATGGTTTCACGAACTTCTAAAACTCCACCCGGCGCCAGCCGTGGATCGGGCGCAAAAAACGAAACTGAATTATAGCCCCAAGCATTGCTTATCCCATTGCGCGCCAAATGCCGCTCATCAATCCAAGCCATGATTGGCATGAACTCAATCGTATCAACGCCAAGTTTTTTGAAATGTGAAATGACTGATGGATGCCGCATTGCTGCAATAGTGCCACGCTGAGCATCGGGCACATCAGGGTGCAATGCGGTTAACGCCTTGACCGATACTTCGTAGATAATGCCGAATGGTTTTGCCAAGCGCTTGGGCAAGGAAACCGCAGTTGGCCGAACAACAGCTTTTGGCACAAGTGGTGCTGAGTCTAGGCCAACTACAACTAAATCATCTGCCCATGAAAACGCGTGTGAAATTTCTGTTGCATAAGGGTCGAGCAACAATTTCCGATCATCAAAATGCGGGCCATCTCCTGACGCCCGCAATCCATAATGCTGCCCGGCCTCAACGCCGCTTACAAACCCATGGAATACATCGCCGCTTTGTGCTGGCAAAGCAAACCTTGCAGTTTCAATCTCGCCATCAAACAAAGAAATACTGATCGTCGAAGCACTTCTGCTCGCCACAGCAACATTGATGCCGCCATCCCGCAAAGTCACGCCAAGGGGATGGGACAAGCCATTGCTGATCGTCAATACACTCTTCGACATAGTTAAGTGATCACATCAGGAGAGCTGCGGCCTGTGCGGTGATGAATGCCGGACACCGTCGCAGCAAATGTAATGAGTTCGGCTAGAGCACTTTGCGTTTCGAGGTGAAGCTTGGTGGCTTCATATTTCTCGATGTAAACCCGCAATGTGGCGCCTGCGGTTCCTGTGCCCGATAGACGAAAAATAACCCGCGATCCATCATCAAACAAAATCCGAATACCTTGGTTATGGGAATGCGATCCATCGACCGGATCAAGGTAAGAAAAATCATCAGCCGAGGTCGCCGTCATGGACCCCGCTTTTTGGCCCGGCATTTGCATCATCTGTGCACGCAAATTCTGCATCAATGCATTTGCAGCATCAGCGTCAACTTCTTCATAATCATGGCGCGAATAATAGTTGCGACCATAGGTTTGCCAATGCTCTTGCACAATTTGTAAGGCCGATTGTTTGCGCACCGCTAAAATATTCAACCAAAGTAAAACCGCCCACAGGCCATCTTTTTCACGGACGTGGCTTGATCCCGTGCCCGCACTTTCTTCACCACAGATTGTGATCAATCCGGCGTCTAGCAAGTTGCCAAAAAATTTCCAGCCCGTTGGCGTTTCATAACATTTCAAGCCCATTTTTGTGGCCACGCGGTCTGACGCGCAACTCGTAGGCATAGATCGCGCAATACCAGAAATTCCGTTCGCGTAACCCGGAGCTAAATGTACATTTGCCGCCAGCATGGCAACGGAGTCTGATGGCGTGATAAAAATCTTTTTACCAATGATCAAATTGCGATCACCATCACCATCCGACGCCGCCCCAAAATCCGGTCCATCATCGCGCATCATCATGTTATAAAGTTCTGCGGCGTGGACCAAATTAGGATCGGGATGATGCCCACCAAAATCAGGCAGCGGCGTGCCATTGATCACAGTGCCTTTCGGCCAGCCCAAAGTATCTTCCAAAATGCGATGCGCATATGGCCCCGTGATTGCACTCATGGCATCAAAGCATAAGCGAAAACCACTTTTGGCGAGCGCTTTCAGAGCCGGAAAATCAAACAGACTTGCCATCAGCTCTTCGTAATCAGATACCGGATCGATGACCTCAACCACCATATCACCGATCTTGGTTTGCCCAATCGTATCAAGCGAAATATCTGCAGCTTTATAGGTTTTATAGCTGGTAATTGCTTTCGTCCGCGCAAAGATCAGATCGGTAATCTTCTCCGGCGCCGGACCGCCATTTTCACAATTATATTTGATGCCAAAATCGCCATCTGCTCCACCCGGATTGTGGCTAGCCGACAAAATAATGCCGCCAAAAGCTCTATACTTGCGAATGATATGAGACGCTGCAGGCGTCGATAACAAGCCGCCTTGCCCAGTGATAACGCGACCAAATCCATTGGCCGCTGCCATGCGCACTGTCGTTTGAATAACCTCGCGATTGTAGTACCGGCCATCCCCACCAACGACCAAAGTTTTGCCGGCATAGTCATCGAGACTGTCAAAAACAGATTGGATGAAGTTCTCAGCATAATGCTGCTGTTGGAACACAATGACTTTTTTGCGCAAACCTGACGTTCCAGGTTTTTGGCCATCGAATGGTTTTGTGGAAACTATATTGATCATCGAAATTAAGCTTTCACCAGTGACTTATAAAGATCCGCATAGCGGCCAGCACTGCGGGTCCACGACACATCAGACGCCATTCCAGCTTTTTGAAGAGATTGCCAATTGTTTTGATCTGCATAGAGCGTTGCGGTGCGGGCTAACCCATGCAGCAAACTTTCGCTCGTTCCTGGCAAGCATTGAATACCGGTTGCAACACCTGCAGAAATCGCAGCCTCATTGGCATCGATCACAGTATCGGCCAAACCGCCCACGCGCGTGACCACAGGAACGCATCCATAACGCAGACCATAGAGTTGCGTGAGGCCGCAGGGCTCGAACCGCGAAGGAATAATGATAGCATCGGAACCCGCTTGCAGGAGGTGCGAGAGCGGCTCATCATAGGTTGATATCATACCCACCTTGCCGTCATAAATCGTTGCTGCTTGGCGCAAAGTATTTTCAAGACCAGAATCTCCCGATCCTAAAACTGCAAGCCTTGCGCCAGTCTGAACCAGCTCATCAATGGTCTCGCCAAGAAGGTCCATACCCTTTTGCAAAGTTAAGCGGCTGATGATGCAAAAAAGCAGGCCATCACTTTGCTCCAGACCAAAGCGCTTTTCAACGGCGCGCTTGTTAGTCTTTCTGTTCGCTAAAGTTTTTGCATCATACTGCGCGGAAATATGAGGGTCCGTGGTGGGGTTCCACACATCCATATCAATGCCATTGGTGATACCATGCAAGCGGTCACTGCGGGCACGCAACAATCCATCAAGCCCCATACCTTCGTCTGAGCGCAAGATTTCTCGCGCATATGTCGGGCTCACTGTTGTGATCGCATCGGCGCAAGCGAGGCCTGCTTTGAGAAATCCAACACCGCCGAAATATTCCACACCCTCAATATTAAATGATGAGACCGGAAGCCCCAGCCGCTCAAATAAACTGACTGGAAAATGGCCTTGAAAAGCCATGTTGTGAACTGTCATTACGGAGCGTGGTCCGCCACCATAGCGCAAGTAAGCGGGCAATAATCCTGCTTGCCAATCATGGCCGTGGACAAGATCGGGCTGAAATCCAGCCACCACACCGCGCGCTAACTCTGCCGCCGCCAAGCACAAAGCGGCATAGCGCTCGGCATTATCGGGCCAATCTTTTCCATCGGGGCCAAGATAAGGATTGCCCGGGCGATTAAATAAATGCGGCGCATCAAGAGCGATCAAGTCAAGCCCTTTTGCTCGCCCGCGAAGCAGGCGCGCTGACCCACCCATCAGTGCCGAAAAACTATGCATAACTTTCGGTTTTTCGAGTGCCTGCATCACAGCAGGATAGCCCGGCATCAATGTGACCATTTCAACGTCAAAGTGTTTCAAGGCAGCCGGGAGAGCTCCCGCCACATCAGCCAATCCGCCCGTTTTCACCAGCGGAAATACCTCTGACGCAACCGATAAAACAATCATGCGGAAAGCTTTGCAATCATCGGTGCTGTAATGAGACAAATCCCGCTTTCCGTACGCCGGAATCGTGACGCGTCAAGAACCGGATCTTCGCCAACAACGAGACCATCAGGAATAATAACACCGCGATCGATAACCACTTTTTTCAAAATCGCATTCCGCCCAACTTCAACATAAGGCATAATGACCGCTTCCTCGATAGTAGAAAACGAATTCAACCGAACACCAGTAAACAGCAGGGACTTTTTCAAAGATGCGCCTGAAACAATACAACCGCCGGACACTAATGAAGATACCGCTGATCCCCGTCTGCCGTCTTCATCATGAACGAACTTGGCTGGTGGCGTTACTTCGCCATAAGTCCAAATCGGCCACTCATGATCATAAAGATCAAGTGATGGCACAACATCGCAGAGATCGAGGTTTGCTTCCCAATACGCATCAACCGTTCCTACGTCGCGCCAATAAGCCGTCGCTTCTTTGGAAGATTTAACACAAGACTGCGCAAAGCGATGCGCCACTGCTTTGCCATGCGAAACCACATAAGGAATAATGTCTTTGCCAAAGTCATGCGATGAAGATTTGTTTGCCGCATCTTCAGCCAAAAGCTTGAGTAAATAGTCGGTGTTGAAAACATAAATTCCCATTGAAGCCAATGCCATGTCAGGGTTGCCTGGAATACCCGGCGGGTCTTTTGGTTTTTCAACAAAAGCCACGATCTGGTCTTTCGCATCTACATGCATAACACCAAATCCGGTTGCCTCCATGCGCGGCACTTCTAAGCAACCGACTGTAACATCAGCACCTTGATCCACATGCTGTTGCAGCATCTGCTCATAGTCCATTTTATAAATGTGATCGCCAGCCAGAATGACCATGTATTTTGTATTGTAGGTTTCTATAATATCGGCATTTTGATGCACCGCATCCGCAGTCCCGTTATACCATTGATCTTCTGAAACACGCTGGCTGGCCGGTAAAATATCAAAGCTCTCGTTGCGCTCCGGCCGCAAGAAGTTCCAGCCGCGCTGCAAATGCCTAATAAGAGAATGGGCTTTATATTGTGTGGCCACCCCAAAGCGGCGGATGCCGGAGTTCAAAGCATTAGACAATGCAAAGTCGATGATCCGCGACTTACCACCGAAATAGACGGCAGGCTTAGCCCGGCGATCCGTCAACTCCATTAAGCGACTGCCTCGCCCGCCCGCCAAAACATAAGCCATTGCATCGCGGGCCAGTGGTGCTGTTCTTTTGCTTCCCATTTTTATCTCCCCTTTTCGGTTATTGTTTTTGATATTCTAAAATTAGAGTAGCCATTGGCGGCAATGTAATCATCGCGGAGGCAGGTTGGCCTTTGCTTCCCGCTTGATCGGCAATCACAACGCCTGAATTGCCTTTGCCAGTGCCGCCGTAAATTTCGGCATCAGTATTGATGCGTTCGATCCAGAGTCCAGCTTTTGGCATCGGAACAGAATAGCCCTCACGCAAAACCGGGGTCAGATTAGAAATCATGACGACCGGATTTGTCCCATCGGAAAATCGTGCCCAAGCAAAAACCGAGTTTTCCTGATCATCACCGATCAACCAGTTAAATCCTTCGCCTTCGCAATCGCGGCCATGTAGTGCACCTAATTCTGCATACGCATGATTGAGATCTTTCACGAGTTTTTGCATGCCGCCATGACGATCAAAATTTGTCAGGTGCCAATCCAAACTGCGCTTTTCAGTCCATTCATCCCACGGCGCAAACTCCTGTCCCATAAACAAAAGCTTCTTGCCGGGATGCGCCCACATTAATCCATAATAAGCGCGAAGGCCTGCAAATTTGGCCCATTCATCGCCGCCCATTTTTTTAAGAAGCGATCCTTTGCCATGTACCACTTCATCATGTGACAGCGGCAGCACAAAGTTTTCAGAAAAGGCATAAAGCAGGCCAAACGTAATTTCGCTATGGTGATGGCGGCGGTGGACGGGATCGCGCGACAGATACTCTAAAGTATCGTGCATGAAGCCCATATTCCATTTGAAACCAAAACCTAAACCACCAGCTGATGTCGGCTGCGAAACACCGGGGAATGCCGTTGATTCCTCCGCAATCGTCATAATGCCGGGATGAGCCGCATAGCAGACTTCGTTCATGCGGCGTAAGAAAGCGATTGCCTCCAGGTTCTCATTGCCACCATTTTTATTTGGCAACCATTCGCCGTCTTTGCGCGAATAATCCAAATACAACATCGACGCAACTGCATCGACACGCAAACCATCAATGTGATATTTATCAAACCAAAACAGCGCATTGTTGATCAGAAAACTCTGCACCTCAGTACGCCCGAAATTATAGATCAGGGTATTCCAATCGGGATGAAATCCAAGCCGTGGATCTTCATGTTCGTAAAGCGCTGTGCCATCGAACCGGGCCAAACCAAAAGCGTCAGTTGGAAAATGAGCAGGAACCCAATCAAGAATAATCCCAATCCCTGCTGCATGCGCCACATCAACAAAATGCGCAAAGCCCGAAGGATCACCAAATCGCGCCGTTGGCGCATATAGCCCTGTGGGTTGATATCCCCATGACGGATCATATGGGTGTTCTGAAATTGGTAAGAGTTCGATATGGGTGAAGGCCATGGCTTTCACATATGGAATAAGATCAGCGGCGAGCTCATGATAGGTCAAAAACCGATTATCGGGTCCGCGTTTCCACGAGCCCAAATGCACTTCATATATGCTCATGGGCAGGCGGCGATGATCGCGCTTGGCTCGGCCCTTAAGATATTTCGCATCCGTCCATTTGAAACTGTTGATGTCGGAGATTTTGGACGCAGTATTGGGCCGAAGCTCTGCCGCAAATGCAAAGGGATCAGCTTTGCGGGTTACCGTTTTGCCGCCGTGATCTAAAAGTTCAAATTTGTACAGCGTGTTCTCAGCAAGGCCCGGAATAAAAATTTCCCAAACTCCGGTACCCAAGCGCTTGCGCATAACATGCACCCGGCCATCCCAATGATTGAATGTGCCGATGACAGCTACCCGGCGCGCATTCGGCGCCCAGACCGCAAAATGCACACCCTCAGTGCCTTCATGGGTCATAAGATGCGCACCCATTTTTTCATGAAGCTGGAGATGCGTGCCTTCGGAAAGATAGTAATCGTCACCGGGACCGAGCACGGGACCAAAGCAATAAGGATCATTGATTGACCAAGAACCATCCGCATTACTGGCCTGAAATGTCAGCTTGGTTGATGACTTAACATCAAGAGTTGCTGCAAATAGACCATCCTCGTGCAACAATCGCATTTCGCCCAAGACTTTGCCCTTAGCATTTTGTGCAACAAGTTTTGTTGCACCCGGAACAAACGCCCGTGCGATAAAGGCCGTGCCATGCTTGTGTAAGCCCAAATGGGCAAACACATCACTGTGGCGGCCAGCAACAATTGCATCAATTGTTTCGTTGCTTAGCAAGCTATTGGTCATTTTCACCACTCCACAGTTTCTAGACTATGGGGCGCAACACTCTGTTTCTGCAACACCTAATTTATCAGATTGGGAAGTGTCCAAATTTCACGCGCATATTCCTTGATCGTGCGGTCTGATGAAAACCAGCCCATGCGCGCAGTATTGTGCACCGCCATCGTTTGCCATTTGGTTTGGTCTTGCCAAACCGTATCAGCTTTCTTCAAAGCCGCAGAGTATGCGGCAAAGTCAGCGGTTATTAAATAATGGTCATGGTTAATCAAATTATTCATCAAATCATGGTAGCGCTGCGGTTCATTTGGCGAGAACACTCCAGACATGACTTGGTCGACCACTTGTTTCAAGTGTGGTGTTTGTTCAACAAGAATGCGCGGATTGTGACCCGCGGTCCGACGTTCTGCAACCTCTGCCGCTGTGAGACCAAATATAAATATGTTGTCCAAACCAACTTGCTCAGAAATTTCCACATTGGCCCCATCAAGAGTGCCCACCGTCAGCGCTCCGTTCAGCGCCAATTTCATATTCCCGGTGCCGGATGCTTCCATCCCGGCGGTTGAAATCTGTTCTGAAATATCAGCTGCCGGAACAATCAATTCCGCCACACTCACATTATAATTTGGCACGAAAACAACCTTGAGCAAACCACGCACCGCTGGATCAGCGTTGATCACATTGCCCACATCATTGATCAACCGAATAATGGATTTGGCTTCCCAATAAGACGCGGCCGCTTTGCCAGCAAAAAGCTTAACCCGCGGCACAGTGATCCGGCCGGGGTTCGCGCGAATATTATTGTACAGTGCAATAGTTTCCAAAATAGCCAAGAGTTGCCGCTTGTATTCATGGATCCGTTTAATTTGCACGTCGAAGAGCGCTGAGGGATCAATAACAATGCCAGTACGATCACGCACCATCTGCGCAAGCTTGATCTTGTTCGCACGTTTAATTTTTGCAAATTTTTCGCGGAAAGATGCGTCTTTTGCGCACGGATCAAGATCGTGAAGAAGTGCGGAATCATCTAAAAATGCCGGACCAATCGCTTCAGTAATCAGAGATGTGAGACCCGGATTAACCTGCTGCAACCAGCGTCTTGGCGTAATGCCATTGGTCTTGTTATTGATCCGGTTAGGATAAAGCGTGTGCAAAGATTTAAATACTGTCTTTGTCATCAAATCTGAGTGCAACGCTGAGACGCCGTTTATGCTATGCGCTCCAACAAAAGCCAAGTTCCCCATCCGAACTTTTCGACCATTATGCTCATCAATCAAAGAAATCGCACCGAGGAAGTCAAAGTCTACCATTTTCTTGGCATGGGCTTCTGCAATAATTCCGGCATTGATCACATAAATAATCTGCATGTGGCGCGGCAAAAGTCGCTCCATCAAATGCACCGGCCACGTTTCGAGTGCTTCTGGAAGCAGGGTGTGATTTGTGTAGGACAAGGTCGCTTTAGTGATCGTCCAAGCCTCGTCCCACAGAACTTTATGATCATCCACCAGCAAACGCATCAGCTCAGCCACCGCAATTGCCGGGTGGCTATCGTTCATCTGTACTGAAGCTTTGTCAGCCAGATTGTTGATCGAAGGTTGCTGCAGCAAATGCCGCCGCATTAAATCCTGCAAAGATGCTGACGTAAAAAAGTATTCTTGCCGCAAACGAAGTTCTTGCCCGGCGGGCGTTGCATCGGATGGATAGAGAACCCGCGTAATGCTTTCCGCCCGCGCTTCTTCGGATTGCGCACCGATGTGGTCGCCACTGTTAAACTGGTCAAGCTTGATTGGATCTATCGGCAGTGCATTCCACAGCCGCAAAGTATTTACCCGCTTTCCCTGCCAGCCGCAAATAGGTGTATCAAAAGCCACAGCTAACATGCGTTCACCGGGTTTCCAAACATGCGTCGGCTCACCGCTCGCACTGGTTCCCGCTTCTACATGGCCACCAAAGCCAATTTCATATGATCGTTCGCGCCGCTCGAATTCCCATGGATTACCGTGCGCCAACCAGGTTTCTGGAAGCTCCATTTGAACGCCGTCGATAATTTTCTGCCGGAACAAACCATGCCGATAGCGAATACCATAGCCCAGTCCCGGAATACCGACACTCGCCATGCTTTCCATAAAGCAGGCCGCAAGCCGCCCAAGGCCGCCGTTACCAAGTGCTGCATCTGGTTCCAAAACTGTGACGAGATCAGCGTCAACGCCAAGGTCATGGAGCGCTAGTTTCAGATTATCAAATAATCCAAGATTGGTTGCTGCATCGCGCAACAGGCGACCGATTAGAAATTCCAACGA
>JAYUOP010000292.1:0-5524 GCA_043760745.1 Hyphomicrobiales bacterium | reverse complement strand
GTTTGGAGATTTGGTAAATATTGAGACAATTTGTGGTCCTTGCGGGCGTTGGTTAACCGGGCTAATCGCAAGACATTGCAAACAGAGTGATCCTTATGACTGAACTGACCCAAGACCTGATTTTAGCGGCGTTGAAGCGCATTGCCGCCCCCGATGGCCGCGGTAACATCGTGTCAGCGGGACTGGTGTCAGAGATCGTCATTAAAGGGCAAAATGTGATGTTTGCTCTGAGTGCTGATCCGCAACACATGAAATCCATGGAACAATTGCGTGATGTTGTTGAAAAAATCGTGCGCGATATCCCCGGCACCGATAAAGTTATGGTGGCCCTCACCGCTGAGCGGGGGCCTGAGCGCAGTGTGGGTCCAAAAGTGAGTTCCGCAGGCCAGCTCAAAAATGGCATTCCCGGTGTAAAGCATTTAGTAGCCGTTGCTTCCGGCAAAGGCGGTGTTGGTAAATCGACCACGGCCATCAATTTAGCACTCGCCTTGAAATCACTCGGTCTCAAAGTGGCCGTCCTCGATGCCGATGTTTATGGCCCATCAATGCCGAAACTTTTTGGCCTGACAGGAAAACCGGAAGCGAGCGACCTAGAAGGAAAGCGCATGAAGCCTATGCAGCGCTTTGGCGTTGAAGTGGCTTCGATTGGTTTTCTGGTTGAAGAGGATACGCCCATGATTTGGCGTGGGCCCATGGTCATGTCCGCTCTCACGCAGTTATTGCGTGAGGTAGCGTGGAGCGAAACTGATGTGATGATTATTGATATGCCGCCCGGCACAGGTGACGCGCAATTAACACTCGCCCAACAAACTCCATTGTCAGGTGCAGTCATAGTTTCCACCCCGCAAGACCTTGCATTGATTGATGCCCGCAAAGGTCTCAACATGTTTAAAAAGGTCAATGTGCCAGTCCTCGGCATTGTTGAAAATATGAGTTATTTCATGTGCGGAAAATGTGGAGAACGACACGAGATTTTTGGCCATGGTGGTGCCAAAGCCGAAGCAGATCGTATTGGCGTACCATTCCTTGGCGAAGTGCCGCTTGATTTAGAAGTGCGCATTCGGTCAGATTCAGGTGAACCCATTGTTGCCACTTTGCCGGATTCGCAACACGCCGCAATCTATCGCGATATCGCCCGTCAAGTCTGGGCAACGCTCGAAGGCGGCCATCTTTCACGACCCGCGCCAAAAATCATTTTTGAATAATATTCGTCGTTTTCAGAAAGTATTAACCAAAAGTCTGATTCTGATAGGCTTAGGAAACTTATCGTCGAGTGATTCGGCGCGGGGAGATCGCAAATGTCTAAGTTAATGTCTGTCATCGGAATTCTTGTTGCCGCAATTGGTGCATTTTTGGGCGTATCAAACTTTACGTCCCCAGGACAAATGCAAGTTGTCGGATTGACCTATGACGTTGCCGCTATCCTGTTTGTCGGCGGATTGATTTGCTTAGGTCTGGCCGGTGTCATTTCAGCAATAAGCCGAATGGGCATCACACATGTAGCACCAGTAACCGAAAGCCACGCGCCAGCAGTCGAAGAAGCAGTAACTCCTGATCTGCCAGCCGTACCATCTGTCGAAACCACAAAATTCAACGGTTTTGGTCGCAAAGCTGCAGGCATGGCCGTCGCCACAACCGCCGCTGCCACAGCAACCGCAGCCGCAGCTGCCGAAACTGTAGCAAAACCTGCGAGCGATAGTGTCGCTGAAACCATCGCGGCTTTAGAAAAAGCAAAATCAGATATCAACAACGCCCTCGGCGGCGCACAAGAGACTTTCACCGCTCCAGCGGTAGTTGCCGATGTTCCTGAAGTTGAAATTGCCGAAGAAGTAGAAGATGTTGCCGAAGCTGAAACCGAAGTTGCAGCAGCTGAAGATGGCGAATTATTTGTCGTCGAAGAAAAAATTATTCGTGGTCGCCCAGCCCGCGTTCTTTCCGATGGCACAGTAGAAGCCGAAACCGATGAAGGCTGGATGCGGTTCGAAAACCTCGATCATCTCGATGAGTATCTAGACGCAACCGCCAACGATGACGCTTAAAACCTTAGCTATCAGGCTGCAGTGCGCCAACGCTAGCGATAGGCACTGAAACCTCAAGTGGTCCGAATTTTTCAAAGGTGAGAACCAGTTTAAGGTTCTCACCTTTTTTCAATGGTTTCTCCAAACCCATCAACATCAAATGAAGTCCGCCGGGCGCCATTGTCAAAGTGCTGTTGGCGGCAATCTCTGGTAAATCAGTTTCCATCATAGAGCTCATATCATCACTCATTTTCGTTTCATGCAACATGATGGAACCAACACCTTCCGCCGAAATTTTCAAAAGCTGATCCGCTTCCGCGCCATTATTCTTGACCGAAATATAAGCAGCGCCTGACATTGGATTTGGCGTTGCGGATGCGCGCGCAAAAGCGTCGATCACTATAATATCATTGGCCAGCGCACCAGTTGCAGACGCAAAGATAGCGCCTATGGTGAGAGCGGTTGCAATCGTCAATTCAGCAATGAGTTTTTTCATGATCAGGTTTTCTGAGCGAAATTGGACCAAACTGTGGCTCGCCTTGCGCGACATAGCAACGCGGGTTTTGATTTTATTGTCTTGTGCAACGATTTCGCAAGCTGCGGATAAAACACCAGTGAACATTGAGCTCGTCTTGGCATTGGACAGTTCAGCAAGTGTAGATCGGGAAGAATTTCAATTGCAACTCGAAGGTTTGGCTTTGGCTTTTCGTGATCCCGAAGTTGGCCAAGCGGTGGATAATTTGCGCCCATTAGGCGTGGCAATTGCCGTCATTCAATGGGGTGCACCTGGTGAAACCAAAGTGATCATTCCCTTCACCCACCTTGAAAATGCGCGTGATGCCAAAGCTTTTGGTTTTCGCATGAGCCGCAGTTTTCGTTGGATCAGGGCCAGCGCCACCTCCATTGCAACCGCAATTGATGATGGTCGCGCACTTTTGCAGCTGAATAGTTTCGATGGCCAACGGCTGGTGATTGATGTTTCCGGCGATGGCGAAGACAATGCGGATCTTAGCATTTCAGACGCAAGGCAAAGAGCCAAAGATGCTGGCGTGGTTGTTAACGGTCTAGCAATTGAAGCCGAGGAAAAAACGCTTTCAGACTATTACCGCAATAAAGTCATCACCGGCGCTGACGCTTTTGTTGAGCGCGCCGAAGGCTTTGAAGATTTTCAACGCGCCATGACCGCAAAGCTGGTGCGTGAATTGCGTCCTTTGGGATCATAGCTCCGTGCGCAAAAACGCAATCAGTTTTTTGGCCGACTTCTGCAAATCGCGTTCATGAAAGCCAGCGAAACTGAGCAGCAATCCTTGCGCCGGGCTTGGGCCAAAATAATGCGTCGACAAAGCTTGAACATCGATACCAGCACCACGGAGTTTTTCGGTGAGCGCTTTATCATCCACAGTTTGCGGTAAACGTAAGAGCAGCATTAAACCAGATGGTGCTGCATCCAGCGTGAACAGTTCGCCGTTTCCGGGTTCCAGTGCTTCAATCAATGCCGCGCGCCTTCCCGCGTAAATCCGGCGCATCCGCCGAATATGAACAGCAAAAGCACCCGTCTCCATAAATTCAGCGAGAGCTGGTTGCACCATTAAAGAGGGCGGCGCGCCATGGATTTCGCGTTCAGTTTGAAAGCGTGGGATCATGGACTTTGGAATAACCAGAAACCCTAAGCGCACGATGGGCGAAAAAACTTTTGAAAACGTGCCCGAATAAATAACCCGTGATTGATGATCAAGGCTGAGCAGCGTTGGTAAAGGCCTCCCCACATAGCGGTACTCACTGTCGTAATCATCCTCGATCACAATGGCATCGGCGGCTTCTGCCCAATCCAAAAGTTCAAGCCGCCGGGAAAGCGGCATCGTAACCCCGGTTGGATATTGCCGCGCCGGGGTGACGAACGCAGCCTTGGCATCAGGAGCAATGGCGCGACCAGATGCCACCACTAATCCTTCAGCGTCAATCGGCACGGCAACGGTCTCGATGTTTCCAAGCGAAAACACGCGCCGCGCTGTCGTATATCCCGGCTCTTCAATCCAGATTTTATCACCCGCACTCAAGATAGATCGGCTAATCAAATCGAACGCATCCATGCCGCCAGCTGTGATCACAACCTGTTCTGGCGAACAGGAAACCCCGCGCCATTCAAAAAGGTGACGCGCAATTGCCCCCCGAAATGGCAGCCAGCCAAAGGGATCATTATGCTCCAAAAGCGATATCGGCGGATTGCGCCAGAACCGACCCAAAATACGGCCCCAATCATCATGTGGAAAATGTTCCCAATCAACTAATCCGCCGCGAAATGGTTTAACCGGTTGGCGCTTGGTGTCGTGAACCCGCTGCACTTGCCGTGCGGTTGGTGGGCTTGAAATGGACGTGAGTAAAGTTTCGGGGAGTTCTGCAGCCACCCGCGTGCCCGAACCAGAACGCGTCTCAATATAGCCCTCACCAAGTAGCTGGTCATAGGCTTCAACTATGGTGGCCCGCGCCACACCAAGCTCTTCCGCTAACCCGCGTGTCGACGGCAGTTTGGCTTGTGGTTTAAGCCGCCCTTGCAAAACCTGCTCGCGCAATTGGCGGGCAATTTGCGATTGGATCGGCTCGCGATCATGGCGATCAATACCAATATCAAGCGTTGATGGGGCGATAAGTGGACTGGTCATAGCGGTGAATAATGGCCTTTCCACTAGACCATACCGAAGGCTAACCAAACTGGCAACAGCATGGAGAAGTAATCATGAAAGCCCCCACCGAACGAACGCGCGTAAAACGCATGAACCAGCGCGCCGCCTATGATGAGGAAACCGTGCATGCGATTTTGGATGCTCAACCCGTGTGCTCAGTTGGATATGTTTTTAAAGGCGCACCGTTTGTCACCTCCACTTTGCAATGGCGCGAGGGGAACCACATGTATTGGCATGGCTCCGCCGCCAGCCGTATGTTGGAAGCCTGTGAGAACACCGAAGTCTGTATTAGCGTCATGTTGCTCGATGGCATGGTCATGGCGCGTTCGGCCTTCAACCATAGCTGCAATTATCGTTCCGTAATGGCTTTCGGAACGGCGTTTAAAGTCACCGACCCTGCAGAAAAAGAAGCGCGGTTGAAAGTGTTCACCGATCATTTGTTTCCCGGCCGCTGGGACATGTTACGCCCGGTAACTGCGAAAGAAATTAAGGCCACCACCATGCTTGGCTTGGAGCTTAATGAAGTCTCCGCCAAAGTGCGAAACGGTCCGCCCGGTGATGATGAAGAAGATTATGGCTTGCCAATTTGGGCCGGCGTAATTCCACTCGTCACAACAAGCTTGCCCATAATCGACGATCCAAGATTAATACCCGGATTAAAACCACCAAAGCATGTGACGGGGTTTAAAATTGGGTAATTTGCGCCACTAGGTATGTAATTGAATAGCCCTCTTCCGCCCGTTGGGCACCTTCTTGTATCTAGACTATGCTCTGCTTTTTTGTTTGAAGTTGGGTGTGCGGAGGTAGATGGCGATCCACCTCCGC
>JAYUOP010000291.1:0-2295 GCA_043760745.1 Hyphomicrobiales bacterium | reverse complement strand
AACGGGGTTGTTGGTAAAACAGGCAATATTACGCCGAGAACGGCAAGGCCGACACTCAGCCAACCAATAGCAAAGAAAATAATTTTCTTGAATCGCTGCATCTAATTCCTTGCTAGTCCTTGGTTGTTCATGCGATTTAACAGGCATAATGGCAAGTCAAGATAACAATCAAAAATCTAAACCAAGCTTCTTCGGAAGATTGCGCTCATATTTTTTTACCGGATTAGTGATTGCAGCACCAGCGGCGATCACGATTTGGGCCACGATTTGGTTCATCACATTTTTTGATGGCTGGGTAAAACCGCTTATTCCAGCCGCATATCACCCTGATAGTTATTTGCCTTTTAGGCTTCCGGGTCTTGGTTTGATCTTTGCACTTATCGCTTTAACCCTCATTGGCTTTCTTGGTGCCAATTTAGTTGGCCGCACCTTGCTTGGCTGGTGGGATAAACTCTTGAACCGCACCCCGGTAGTGCGTTCGATTTACAAGGGTTCTAAGCAGATTTTTGAAACCATCTTTTCGCAGAAAGGTGCCTCGTTTCAAAATGTATGTTTGGTCGAATGGCCGCGCCGGGGGACATGGTCTTTGGCTTTTGTTTCTCGGTCTGTAGATGGTGGATTGATCGGCCTAGAGCCGGGGCGAGCAATGTATGCGATTTATGTTTCCACCACACCGAACCCGACATCGGGTTATGTGTTTTTTGCTGATCAAAGCGATGTGCGGATTTTGGATATGACGGTTGAGGATGGATTGAAACTTGTGATTTCAATGGGGCTAGTGTTCCCGGATGCACCTTTGGCCGAGATGGAAGAAATTGCTTTGGCTGCGGTGGTTCAGAAAAAGCTACCAAGGAAGACTAAGAAAGCGTAGTCAGATTTCGTTTCGTTTTGGCTTTATTTTCACAAATGGCTAGCAAAGGGACCTCATCCGGCCCGTTGGGCCACCTTCTCCAATGGGGAAGGGAGAAGTTTGACACATCCCTTCTCCATTGGAGAAGGTGCCCCGAAGGGGCGGATGAGGTCCCTTTGGCAGCCAATTGTGAGGCGGAAGAACTCAAAGTTTCCGTTTGGACTCAGATTGTTCTACCCCGCAGAAATCAGTTTGATTGCTTCCTCGCGCTCGAAAATATAGAGCAGATTCTTGAGGGCGGCCCCGCGTGGAGTTTGCAAGTTGGGGTCTTTGTTGAGGATTAAAGCGGCATCATCTCTGGCGGCGGCGAGCAATGCGCCGTGGATGGAAAGATCGGCGAGGCGGAAGAGGGCAAGGCCCGCCTGTTGGGTGCCAAGCATTTCGCCAGCACCACGCAAACGCATATCTTCTTCAGCGATGAGGAACCCGTCTTCGGTTTCGCGCATAATGTTTAGGCGCGCTTTGGCGGTTTCGCCCATTGGGTCTTGGTAGAGCAAAACGCAAGAGGATTTGGCGGTTCCGCGGCCAACACGTCCACGCAATTGGTGGAGCTGGGCGAGGCCAAAACGTTCAGCATTTTCGATGATCATGATACTGGCTTCGGGAACGTCAACGCCCACTTCAATAACAGTTGTTGAGACCAGAACCGAAATTTCACCGGCTTTGAAGCGGGCCATGACGGCGTCTTTTTCGAGGCCTTTTAAGCGACCATGAATGAGGCCAACTTGACCGGGGAAGCTTTTTTCCAAGGTTTTAAAGCGGTCTTCAGCGGCGGTCAAATCGACGAATTCACTCTCTTCTACGAGGGGGCAAACCCAATAGGCACGGTTGCCCAAGGCGAGGCTGCGGTGCAGGCCTTCGACGACCGCAGAGAGGCGCTCCAGCGGCAGCACGCGGGTATCTATCGGTTGGCGGCCCGCTGGCTTTTCGGTGAGCTTGGCTACATCCATATCGCCATAGACGGTTAGTGCGAGGGTGCGCGGAATTGGCGTTGCCGTCATTACAAGAAGGTCGGTTGCGCCATCGGCTTTGGCTTGCAGCGCCAATCGCTGATGCACGCCGAAACGATGTTGTTCATCGATGACTGCTAGGCCTAAGTCTTCAAACACGACGCCATCTTGGAAAAGGGCATGGGTTCCAATCAGCACATCGATTTCGCCACGCGCGAGAGAAGCTAAAGTTTCTTCGCGAGTTTTGCCTTTTTCGCGGCCGGTGAGAAGGGCAACTTTGAAGCCCGTGGTTTCAGCAATGCGAGCGAAAAATGCATAATGCTGGCGGGCGAGAATTTCGGTTGGCACCATGAGTGCGCCTTGCGCACCACTTTCAATTACAGTGGCAAGAGCGAGCAAAGCAACGACGGTTTTTCCTGATCCGACATCGCCTTG
>JAYUOP010000290.1:0-5550 GCA_043760745.1 Hyphomicrobiales bacterium | reverse complement strand
CATCCGGCAAGATCCGCGCGGCAGCCTCTGGTAAACGCCACGGCATGATCAAGCGCACCAACAAGCAAATCCGCAACCAGCGCGGCACGATGATTTTGACGAGCGGCGATGCCGGCCTCCTCAAAGTTCACATGCCATACGCGCGTTAATCGGGAGGATATAGCTTATGTCACGTACAAAAGGCGGCGTTGTTGCCCGCAAATCCCACAAAAAGGTCCTGAAAGCCGCTAAAGGTTATTTCAGCCGCCGCAAAAATGTTTTCCGCGTCGCCGTACAAGCTGTCGAAAAGGCCGCTCAATACGCTTACCGCGATCGCCGTAATAAGAAGCGCAATTTCCGCGCTTTGTGGATCCAACGGATCAACGCTGGAACGCGCGCCCTTGGCATGACCTATGGTCGATTTATCAACGGCTTGAACAAGGCCGGCATCGCTGTGGACCGTAAGGTTCTCTCCGATCTCGCGATCCATGATCCGATTGCTTTTGGTGCTTTGGTTGCCAAAGCCAAGCAAGCAATCGCCGCGTAAAGCGGGATCGTTCAATACGATTAGACGTTTCATGTGACCGGGCCTTTTGCTGCAAGTTTTGCATCAAGGGTCCGGTCATTTTTATTTTGAGGAAGCACATTCCATGTCTCTTGAAAACGAAATTTTGGCGCAGATTAAGGCCGCCCCTGATGAAGCGGCTCTTGAAGCCATTCGCGTTGGGGCCCTTGGTAAAAAGGGGGTGATTTCTGAGCAGATGAAATCCTTGGGCGCTATGGAGCCAGAGCAACGGAAAGCCGCAGGTGCTGCACTCAATGTATTGAAAGACCTGGTGAGCGAGGCGCTATCCGCCCGCAAAATTGTTTTACAAGATGCCGCGTTAAATGTGCGTCTGGCCAACGAGCGGGTTGATATGACTTTGCCTGCGCGGGCCGAATTGCAAGGGACTGTTCATCCCGTCTCACAAGTCTGGGAAGAGGTTGTTCAGATTTTTGGCGATCTTGGTTTCAGCGTTGCGGAAGGCCCGCATATTGAAGATGATTTTCATAATTTTGATGCGCTCAATATGCCGCCGGAACACCCCGCACGCCAAGAGCACGATACTTTCTATTTCAACGAGCGCGAAGATGGCAGCCGCATGGTTTTGCGCACCCATACGTCGCCAGTGCAAATCCGCACAATGCTTAGTCAAAAACCACCGATCCGCATCATCGCACCGGGGCGCACGTTTCGCTCGGATAGCGATATGACGCACACCCCGATGTTCAATCAAGTTGAAGCTTTGGTAATTGATGAGACAACGCATATGGGACATTTAAAGTGGGTGTTGCACGAATTCTGCAAAGCTTTCTTTGAAGTTGATGATGTCAAAATGCGGTTCCGCGCCTCGCATTTTCCGTTCACCGAACCATCCATGGAAGTCGATATCAATTGCTCATGGAAAGATGGCCAAGTAAAAATCGGCGAAGGTGATTCTTGGCTCGAAATTCTAGGCTCCGGCATGGTGCACCCCCACGTTATCAAATCCTGCGGGCTTGATCCTAACGTCTATCAGGGTTTCGCATTCGGCATGGGCATAGACCGCATCGCGATGTTGAAATACGGGATACCAGATCTGCGCGCTTTCTTTGAGAGTGATCTCAGGTGGTTGCGGCATTATGGATTCAAAAGCCTGCAAGTGCCGACACTTGCCGGAGGTCTTTCTTAATGTTGGCTCCTTCCTTTTCACCTCCCCCTTGTGGGGAGGTCGGCAAATTTGCTTCAGCAAATTTCCGGGTGGGGGTATGCATGACACACCTCCCGACCCCCACCCCTAACCCTCCCCACAAGGGGGAGGGAGAAGAAATGGATGATTTAAATGCTTGAATGTCTTGGATCGCATGTACTTTGGCTCTCGCCTTTACTTTCATTCGTGGCAGCCCTTGTCGGTGTTTATGTGGCACATTATTTTGCGAGTAAACGAGACGTAGCAAACAAAAGCAGAGAGCTCGTGACCAAACACTTGATTGAAATTTGGCAATCAATCGAAGGCGCACATAAGTCGATGGGAACTGACAAACTCAAGATATTGGAGCGTTGCTTTGCCGATATTCAATTGTTTGGCTCACAGGAGCAAATTGATTTCGCAAAGCAGTTTTCAGATGATATTATTAACAACAATGGAAATGCAAGCTCGGGAAAATTTTTAGAGAGTTTGCGAAGCGGCTTACGACGCGATCTTGGGCTTGGCGCTGTTAACCCAAAAACATTCCAATTTTTTGCTAGTGGGAAATTAGCCAGAGCAGCACAAGGAGAGGAATCAAAATGATGAAATCCAACCTTTCTTTGTTCAAAAACTATTTCGACACTTCCGCCTCCGTTGATGAGATTCCATCACCCACCACTTCCTTCTCCCCTCGCGGGAGAAGGTGGCATGCAATGCCGGATGAGAGGGTGGTTCTGCACACTCTGGCCTCTGAACTTGTAGCACCAACCCCTCATCCGCCCTTCGGGCACCTTCTCCCGCAAGGGGAGAAGGCTATGGAATTTACATCATGAAATTCACGCTCTCCTGGCTCAAAGATTATCTCGATACATCGGCTTCAGTTGATGAGATTGCGGCTGGGCTCCTCGGTATTGGTTTGGAAGTTGAAGAGATTTCTGACAAGACCAAGGCACTTAGCGCTTTCAGCGTTGCTTATGTGCAGTTGGCTGATAAGCATCCCAATGCGGATAAACTTAAACTCTGCAACGTTGAAACTATCGACGGCATGAAGCAAGTCGTCTGCGGTGCGCCAAATGCGCGGACGGGGATAAGAGCGATTATTGCTTTGCCGGGGGTTACTATTCCCGTCACTGGCCAAGTGTTCGCACCTGCCACCATTCGCGGCTCTGAATCGCAAGCCATGCTGTGTTCCGAACGTGAACTCATGCTCTCGGAAGAGCATGATGGCATTATCGAGGTGCAGGGTGATTGGCCAGTGGGCACGCCTGCTGCCACCGCACTCGGGCTTGATGACCCGATGTTCTATGTGAAGGTGACGGCAAATAGGCCTGATGCACTTGGCATTTATGGCATCGCGCGGGATTTGGCCGCCAAGGGTTTGGGCACGTTGAAGCCGCTGAATGCGCCAACTGTCAAAGGCACGTTCAACTCCCCAATTTCTGTGCGTCTGGATTTTCCGGCGGCGGACGCCAAAGCCTGCCCGCTGTTTGTTGGGCGTTACATCCGGGGTGTGAAGAATGGTCCTTCGCCTGAGTGGTTGCAACGGCGTTTGAAATCAATTGGCCTTCGTCCGATTTCAACGCTTGTTGATATCACCAACTACGTTACCTTCGCTTATGCGAGGCCGTTGCATGTGTTTGATGCCAAGAAAGTTCATGGCAACATCACCGCGCGTTTGGCCAAAGACGGCGAGACGTTGGAAGCGCTGGACAATAAAACCTACACGCTGACCTCGTTGATGACCGTGATTTCCGACGACGCTGGCGTTGAAGGCATTGCCGGAATTATTGGTGGCATTCCTTCGTCTTGCGCTGAAGAAACAACGGACGTATTTTTGGAAGCAGCTTATTTTGATCCCGTGCGCACGGCAACCACGGGCCGTAAACTCGGAATAAATTCTGATGCCCGATATCGCTTTGAGCGCGGCATTGATCCCGCTTTCACGCCGATTGGTGCTGAGATTGCCACGCAAATGATTTTGGATTTGTGTGGTGGCGAAGCCTCGCACATCGTGATCGCGGGTGCCGTTCCTGATACCGCCCGCAGCTATGTTTTACGCAAAACGCGGGTCAAGCTATTGGGTGGATTGGATTGTCCGTGGGCGGAGCAATTACGCATCTTGCGCGCACTCGGGTTCATGGTGACAGAAACTGCTGACGGAGCATCATGCGCCGTTCCGTCTTGGCGGCCAGATGTGAATGGTGAGGCTGATCTTGTCGAAGATATCGTGCGCATTGTGGGTCTTGAAAACATTCCTTTCGCAGAAATGTCGCGGCCACATGCTATCGCTCGGCCTGTCCTTACACCCTTACAAAAACGTATGCTTTCCGCCCGACGCACCCTCGCAGCGCGTGGCTTCAATGAAGCTGTCACTTACGCTTTCCTCGATCACGACAATGCGGTGCGCTTTGGTGGTGGGCAAAAATCTTTGCAATTGGCCAATGCCATATCTTCTGAATTGACCGATATGCGGCCTTCGCTTTTACCCAATTTGATCGCAGCGGCGGGGCGCAATCTGGCGCGGAATTTTACTGATTTTGCGATTTGCGAAGTGGGCCACGCTTATGCAGGCGATAAACCCACAGACGAAACCTTGCGGGCGGCGGGCGTTCGCCAGGGCTTAGAGACCGGCCGACAATGGCAAGGTGGGGCGCGTATCGTTGACGCTTTTGATGCCAAGGCTGATGCGCTGGCCGTGCTGGAAGCGGCGGGTGCTGCAGTTGGGTCATTGCAAGTGGTGGCTACAGCGCCAGACTGGTTTCATCCCGGCAGGTCAGGCACAATTCAAATGGGTCCGCAAAACAAGCTCGCTTATTTCGGCGAATTGCACCCGCGAATTTTGCAAGAGATGGACGTGAAAGGTCCATTGGTTGGCTTTGAGATTATCCTCAACGCCATTCCAAATGCCAAAGCGAAATCGGCAACGCGATCTGCCCTCGTTATTTCTGATCTTATGCCAGTGTCGCGTGATTTTGCCTTTGTGGTTGAGGCCAGTGTAGAGGCGGAAAAGTTGCTTAAGGCGGCGCGTGGGGCGGACAAGGCTCTGATTAGCGAGGTTCGGATTTTTGACGTGTTCAAAATGGCTGATGGCAAAACATCGCTTGGGATGGAGGTTTCTTTACAGCCAAAAGACCAGACTTTAACCGATGCTGATATTGAATCTGTTACCGCGAAAATTGTGAGCGCTGTTGCTAAAGCGACGGGGGCCGTTCTGCGCGGTTGACCTCAACAGCTTTGACGCGTGATAAGGTGGCAATAGTTTAAAAGGGGAATCACCGCCATGGCCGATATTGTTTCCAGTGTTCTCAAAGAGCTCAAGGCGCATCATAAGTCAGCGGGCAGCGTGGACATGCGAAAGCTGTTCGCGCGTGGCAATCGCTTTGATAGATTTTCAGCTGCCCAAGCTGATCTCCTTCTCGACTATTCAAAATGCGCGGTTACATCAGCGACAATGAACCTCCTCGCCAAATTGGTGAAAGCGGCAAATGTTGCGTCCAAGCGCGATGCCATGTTTCGCGGGGATGTGATCAACACGACTGAAAACCGCGCTGTCTTGCACACGGCGCTACGACGGCCAAAGAGCGATGCAGTTAAAGTTGCGGGGCGCAATGTGGTGCCAGATATACACGGCGTTTTGGCGGCGATGACAAAGTTTTCTGATGAGGTCCGCAATGGTGTTTTTACTGATGTTGTAAATATTGGAATTGGTGGATCCGATTTGGGTCCTGCCATGACCACGCTGGCACTCGCACCTTATCATGATGGGCCGCGCTTGCATTATGTCTCCAATGTTGATGGCGCACATATTGCAGACACGCTGAAAACCCTTGATCCTAAAACCACACTGTTTTTGATCGCTTCT
>JAYUOP010000289.1:0-2298 GCA_043760745.1 Hyphomicrobiales bacterium | reverse complement strand
AAGAAAATCGCAGCCAAGAACGCCTTCTTTTATTTTTTCCGTCAAAGTAACTTTTGCGCTTGATTCTTTGGCCGTCGCATTTGCATAATCAATAATTGTCTGGTCTGGCCAGCACGCTTTAGGGGCGCATAATCTGACATCCATCCCCATTTTGGCACCACCAATCAGCAAGGAATCGCCCATGTTGTTTCCGGCATCGCCGAGAAAACAAAAGCTGACTTTGCGCAAAGGTTTTTGACTATGTTCTTTCATCGTTAAAAGATCTGCTAACACTTGCGTAGGATGGAATTCATCAGTCAGCCCATTGTAAACTGGAACGCCTGCATATTGTGCGAGCACTTCAACAACCGCTTGGCCAAAACCACGATACTCAATCGCGTCATAAAGCCGACCCAATACCCGGGCTGTGTCCTTCATGGATTCTTTCTCGCCAATTTGTGTGCCGCTTGGCCCAAGATAAGTGACATGTGCACCTTGGTCATAAGCTGCAACTTCAAAGCCCACCCGCGTTCGCGTTGACGATTTTTCAAAGATCAGCGCAATGGTTTTGCCTATGAGTTTTTTCTTTTCAGTCCCCGCAGACTTGGCGGCTTTGAGTTCAGCAGACAACTTCAAAAGAGATTTAATTTCACTCTGCGTAAAATCACGTAAAGTAAGAAAACTGCGGTTGTGAAGTTTATGAGACATGGTGTGTTCCTTTCGCATTACGCATCTCGGGCAATTGGACAGGTCATGCAGTGGCTACCGCCACGGCCTCGGCCAAGTTCTGCCCCACGAATAGTGATCACTTCCATTCCTGTTTTGCGTAGCAACGTGTTGGTGTAAACATTGCGGTCGTAACCGATGACCACGCCCGGCTCGAGGGCGATCAAATTGTTGCCATCATCCCATTGCTCACGCTCTTGCTCAGCTAAATTCCCACCCGTCGCCACCACATGAAGTTTCTTAATGCCGAGGCATTCTGCAACGAGTTCAAATAACAGTTTCTTTTCCTCATGAACTTCAACGACGCCCGGTTTGTCGCCGGGGCGCAGACTGTAACAACGGAGTTGTTCGGCAACTTCAACAAAGCTGGTAGCAATCTCACGGTCACACAACGTGAAAACAGTATCGAGGTGCATAGAAGATCGTGCCTTCGGCATTTGACAGGCAACGACACGGGTTGCTGCACCTGCTTTGAACAAGGCTCGGGCCAGTTGCCCAACCGCCTGCGGTGATGATCGTTCGCCCATGCCAACGAAGACAACGCCTTTGCCGATCGGCATGATGTCACCACCTTCGAGTGTGGCCGGTCCAAAATCCTGCTCTGGGTCGCCCCACCAAACTTCATGCACGCTTCCTTCGAACCGAGGATGAAACTTGTATACGGCTGCTGTCAGCAAAGTTTCATCGCGCCGTGCGGGCCAATACATCGGGTTCAGAGTAACGCCACCATAGACCCACGCGCTGGTATCGCGGGTAAAGATGAGGTTGGGCAATGGCGGCGTGATAAAACCTTGTGGGCCGAGATAACGTCCAAACATGCCGGTGGTTTTGAACGGAAGATCCGCAACCGTAATTCCGCCAGTGAGAAATTCAGCCGCTTGATTTGTCGGCAATTCAGAGAGCCAACTTTTCAGTTCGTCGGCCATACCAATGCCAACATCGTTCTCGGTAAACTTTCGTTCGAACAACCAATTCTGTGCGGTTTTATCTGCCAATATGTCGGCCAACAGCTCATGTATTTCGAGCACTTCGACACCGCGATCCTGCATTTTTTCAACAAAATCACGATGGTCGCTTTTCGCCTGACTGACCCAGAACACGTCATCAAACAAAAGTTCATCACAGTTTGAAGGCGTCAATCTTAGATGTGCAAGTCCGGGACGACAGGTGAGCACCGTCCGCAATTTGCCAACTTCAGAGTGAGCGCCGAGTGGGGCCAGATTTGTCATGGGGTTTCCTCTATTTTTTGTTCACAAAGCGCTGATTGCGCCGGTCCACATCAAGTATCCAGCGACGCCGGCTGCGAGAACGATGCCACCCGCAATGGCAGCTTCAATAGTGGTAAACGCATCTTTTCCGCCAGCTTTGCGTGCCCAGCCATAAACCAAAATTCCGGGAGCATAGAGCAGCGCGCACATCAGCAAATAGTTGGGCCCAGCGGCGTAGACCAGCCACGCACCGTAGATCGTTGCAACCGCGCCAATCAACATGTCACGGCCCCGACCTTCGCTGGCGTCGTAACTTTCACCCGACATCGCCAACTTGAAAGCGTAAGCGCCAGACAACACGTAAGGCACCAAAATTGCAGTCGAG
>JAYUOP010000288.1:0-2300 GCA_043760745.1 Hyphomicrobiales bacterium | reverse complement strand
TGATGAGCCACTTTCAAATCTTGATGCAGCGCTCCGTGTGCAAATGCGGATGGAAATTGCCAAGCTGAAACGCGATTTGCCCAACACCACCATGGTCTATGTTACCCATGACCAAGTGGAAGCCATGACCATGGCCGACCGTATTGTGGTGCTTCAAGCAGGGCGCGTTATGCAAGTGGGAATGCCAATGGAACTTTACGAAAACCCAAACAGCGTATTTGTGGCGGGTTTCATCGGCTCACCGAAAATGAATTTTATCACCGGTGCACCGGCTGAGAAACTCAAAGCCAAAACCATTGGCGTTCGTCCCGAACATTTCGAATTCTCCACAACCAAGACTGATATTTCAGGCACCTTGGATTATGCTGAAATTTTGGGCAGCGATAGTTTTCTATATGTCACCACGCCCACTGGTATGCTAACCGTCCGGCAACCGGGGCGTACAGAATATAAGACAGGCCAGAAATTGAACTTGAAACCAATCGCGCAACACGTTCATCGGTTTGACGACAACGAAATGCGACTTGCAAAATAAATAGGATTACGACGATGACCATCCGCACATTGATCTGGCATGAACACCGCCACGAAAAAACCAACAAGCTCGTTGCCAGCCTCTATCCCGAAGGCATGCATGGCGCATTGAAAAACGCCTATAAGGGCGATAAGGATTTCAGCGTTGGCCACGCTTTGCTTGATGATGATGCCGAACATGGCCTTTCGCAAAAGCGCCTCGACGAAACTGATGTGCTGGTTTGGTGGGGCCATGCGGCGCATGGTGATGTGAAAGATGAAGTCGTTGATCGTGTTGCAAAACGCGTGTGGGAAGGCATGGGGCTGATTGTGTTGCACTCTGGCCACTATTCCAAAATCTTCAAGAAACTGATGGGCACACCTTGCTCGCTCAAATGGCGCGAGGCTGGTGAGAAAGAGCGCGTGTGGATCATCAATCCCAATCACCCGATTGCCGCAGGCCTTCCTGAAATGATCGAAATCGAAAATGAAGAAATGTATGGTGAACCATTCTCAATTCCTGAACCGCTTGAAACCGTTATGATTTCGCATTTTGAAGGTGGCGAAGTGTTCCGCTCGGGCGTTACTTATCAACGCGGTGCTGGCAAAGTGTTTTACTTCCGCCCCGGGCATGAAGCTTATACGGCCTATCATAATCCGCTTGTGTTAAAAGTTATCAAGAACGCCACGCGCTGGGCCTATAATCCGGCAAAGCCTTGGGTCGGCATTCACCCATCACCCAATGTGCCACATGACAAAGCGCCCATTCCACTTGAAGTGAAGGGGCCAACATTGCATGAAAAAGGCGAAGAAGGTTTCCGTTAATGATTAAGAAAATTCGTTTATTTGTGCTGGGCACCGGCGGCATGGCGGCAGCGCATTGCAAGGCTTTTAATGCTGATCCACGTGTTGAGATTGTGGGCTGTGCAGATGTCGATTTGGCACGCGCCGAAAAATTCTCATCCGAACATCACGCGGGCAAAGCGTTTGGCTCATTGGATGAAGCGATTAAATGGGGCGAGTTTGATGCCGTAACCAACGTTACGCCAGATTCCATTCATCATCCAACAACGATGAAAATTTTGGCCGCAAAGAAACATATTCTTTGCGAAAAACCGCTGGCCGAAAATTTCGCGCTCGCCAATGAAATGGCAACGACAGCGGAAGAAGCCGGCGTGATCAATATGGTCAACCTAACATACCGCGGCGTTGCAGGTCTGCAAGCCGCCAAGCGCATTATTGCGTCGGGCGAAATCGGCGAAGTGCGCCATGTTGAATCGTCTTATCGTCAAAGCTGGCTCGTCGGCAATCATTGGGGTGCGTGGGATAAGCTGCCCATGTGGCTGTGGCGCTTGTCAGAAAAACACGGCTCTAAAGGCGTGCTGGGCGATGTGGGTATTCATATTCTGGATTTCACCACCTATGCCATCGGCATGATGCCGACCTCAATTCAAGCGCGCCTCAAAACTTTTCATAAAGCGCCAGACGATAAGATTGGTGAATACACTTTAGATGCCAATGACTCTGCCTCTATGTCCGTCGAATTTGAAAATGGCGCATTGGGCGTGATCCATGCCAGTCGCTTTATGACCGGCTATGGCAACACGCTGAAGCTTCACGTGTTCGGCACCAAGGGTGGGCTTGAACTTGAAAACGATCACGACAGGACGATTCTGCGCGTGTGCTCCGGCGAAGATGTTCACAGTCAAGCCTGGCGTGATATTGTGCGCACGGAAGCTGAGCCTTCAAACTATCATAAATTTATTTCAGCAATAGTTGCGGGCAAA
>JAYUOP010000287.1:0-14985 GCA_043760745.1 Hyphomicrobiales bacterium | reverse complement strand
ACTTCTGCGACTTCGGGAGTTACAGTCGGATTCAATTTTATGAAATGTAGATTGCTGTCCTTAAACGAGGGTACCTGTTGGCCATCAGTTGCATCGATTACTTTTGTGCGGATGGCCGGACCAAGTTGGCCAATATCGATATCCGGCGTTTGCAAAAGTTCGACCATCGCAGCGGCAAATGGGCTAATATCTCCGTTGCCGTCCAAAGCAAAACCGCCAGGAATTGTCGAATACAGTATGATCGTATTCACGGGTGCTGGGCTCGATTGTTTCACGCTGAATTGTTTTTCAGCAAAAGGATTTTCACGGTTAGTGTCGAGGGCAAAAATATGCACTTGAGTTGATGTGCCGTCGTGAAATGTATCAAACTCCGCTTGTAAGATTACACTTTGATTTTCCAAATCGATAGCAGAATTTATATTGGCATCTGCACCCAATAAATAATTTCGACCATCAACTTCAGCACCATGTCCTGCATAATAAAATAGGGAAAGAGAATGTTTAGGGAGTGATTTTTGATAGTTTGCAATTGTTTTGTGGAAATCTATCCCTGAGACGTCAGTAACAAGCGTGACTTTAAAACCGCTTTTTTCGAGGGATGCTGCAACGGCATTGGCGTCCCGAACCGGGTTTTTAAGTTGGTTGAGCTTCCCGTAATCCGCAATGCCTACAACCAACGCAAATTTTTCTGGATCACTGGGATAGCCCGCAGAAAGGGAAGCGAAACTTGCAGGTGCAAAAGAAAATACCAGGAGAAGCACGGGGATCAAAATCTTAAGAATATTTGACAATTTCATAGCAATAATCCCTTTGCAGACCGCACAAGTATAACAGATTTTTATTGTGTCGAAACGATGCTCGTAAAAAACTTCGTTAAGTGTATACTTTAAGAGTTACTTTGGGAGGAACATCATGGGTGAAATACTAAACGGCGTGAGCTGGCTTGCAGTAATTGTGGGTGCGGTTTTATCTTTTGTGTTGGGATATTTTTGGTATTCACCAACATTGTTTGGGCCCAAATGGGCGGAAGGTTCCGGTGTTAAAATGAACACCGCCGATAAAATGCCAATGCTTGCCATGGTATCTCAAGGTGTTGGATTGTTGCTGATGAGCTGGTTTGTGGGCGTTACGGCAAATGCCAATGCGCTTTACACGGTGATATTAGCGACTGTTGCATTCACAGTTCTTGGTTATTCTGGCAATGCGTTTAGCGGCAAGTCGAGCTATGCGCGGCTGGTTGACGCGGGCTATTGGATCGGCTGTTTGGTGATCATGACCATTTGCCAAGGTATTTTCCGCGGCATGTAACTTGCGCTTGGCGTTGCAAGAGCCTACATTACCAACATCAACCCAATGGAGAATGATGATGGCTCTTGAACTGCCCGCACTGCCTTACGCTTACGACGCACTTGGTCCTTATATGTCAAAGGAAACGCTTGAGTTTCACCATGACAAACATCACATGGCTTATGTGACCAATGGCAATAATTTATTGAAAGACCATGCTCTTGCTGGATCTTCGATTGAAGATATTTGTGTGGCTGCTTTCAAAGATAAGGCCGCGGGCCTCGTCAACAATGTTGGTCAACATTACAACCACAATCACTTCTGGAACTGGATGAAGCCAAATGGCGGCGGCACGAAGTTGCCGGGCAAGTTGGCCAAAGCGATAGACGCTGATCTCGGTGGCTATGACAAAATGCGCGCCGACTTTGTGGCCGCTGGTTTGACCCAGTTTGGTTCGGGCTGGTGCTGGATTGCTGTGAAAGAAGGCAAGCTTGCAATCATGAAAACTCCAAATGGTGAAAACCCATTGATGCATGGTGCAGCACCTATTCTCGGCTGCGATGTTTGGGAACATAGCTACTACATTGATTATCGCAATGCGCGGCAGAAATATCTGGAAGCCTTTGTTGATCACTTAGTGAACTGGGAATATGTTGAAGAGATGCACGCTAAAGCGTGAGCTAAACCTCAATGATCCCAATTTTTGACGGACATAATGATGTGTTGTTGCGGCTGTGGATGAAAAAATCATCCGCAGCCGTGAGTGATTTTATTATTGGCGATGGCAAGGGTCATATCGATTTGCCGCGCCTCAAAGCAGGCGGATTTGCAGGCGGATTTTTTGCAATCTTTGTGCCGCCGGAAGTTGATAATCACGATGATAATGACGAAGATCTTAATCCACCATACGCCGGTGCGGTTGGACAATCGCATGCCGTGAAAGCCACATTTGAAATGGCGGATTTGCTATTTCGTATGGAGCGGGATTCAGGCGGTGGGTTTAAAATCTGCCGAACGGTGGCTGATATTCGGCAGTGCATGAAGAGCGGAATAGTTGCTGCAATTTTCCACATTGAAGGTGCAGAAGTTATTGGCGCTGATCTCACAGGTCTCGAATTTTTGTATAAAGCTGGCCTACGCTCGATTGGCCCCGTTTGGAGCCGCCCAAACCAATTCGGCGAAGGGGTTCCGTTTCGCTTTCCCTCATCGCCAGACACGGGCTCTGGCTTGACTGACGCCGGAAAAGAACTGGTTCAGGCCTGCAATAAACTCCGTATACTGATTGATCTTTCGCACCTCACCGAAAAAGGATTTTGGGATGTGGCAAAGTTGAGTGATGCGCCATTGGTGGCCACGCATTCAAATGCCCATGCGCTTTGTGCGTCCTCGCGGAATTTGACGGATGATCAATTGCGGGCAATTGGGAAATCTGGCGGCATGGTGGGATTGAACTATGCTACTGGATTTTTGCGGGATGATGGCCGCTGGTCAACGCAGACTGATGCAACTGTGATGATTACCCATTTGGAGCACATGATCAAAATTGCCGGCGAAGATAGTGTTGCCCTTGGTTCCGATTTTGATGGCGCGCGAATCCCAGCATTTATCGGTGACGTCAGCGGGCAGCAAAATTTAGTAACCGCAATGAGAGATGCCGGATTTGGCGATACGCTCATTGCAAAAATTACATCCGAAAACTGGCTTCGGGTTTTGGAACGAACTTGGGGTTAACTTCGGCCAGCATCTAACTTATCAATTGCTTCCACATTTGTGGCTGAAGCGCCATTTGGATCGAAGGCGGACGCGAGCCATTTGTCGACGATTGCTTTTGCCAGTTCTGGGCCGATGACCCTGGCACCCATGGTGATGATTTGGGCGTTGTTGGATTTGGCAGCGCGTTCGGCGGAATAAGTGTCATGGGTGAGTGCTGCACGAATGCCTGGCACTTTATTGGCGGCGATTGAAACGCCAATGCCGGTTCCGCAGCAGAGAATGGCGCGGTCATATGTGCCCGCAATAACAGCGCGACCAACGACGGCCGAGAGATCAGCGTAGAAACCGGATTGACTGAGATTGGCGACGGCCAGATCAGCACGGGTTTTAAGGTGGGCTTCGATCACATCGATCAGAGGTTTTCCGGCGCTATCACCAGCAAGTGCAATTTTCATTTGGGTTCCGATCTTTTAATTGTTTAAGGCTTCCCTCATCCGGCCTGTCGGCCACCTTCTCCCACCATAAGAGGCGGGAGAAGGCTGATGCAATTTGCCCTCTCCCGTTACTTCAAACGGGAGAAGGTGGCCGACAGGCCGGATGAGGGCAAGATGTTACGCCGCTTGTCTTATCGCTTTTCCGCTTAATAAATTATCAAATAGCGTTTGGCTCATGTGGCGGATGGCGGTCATTTGGGGCATTGCTTCGGCTTTGACGCGGGCGTAGGCATCGGCCCCAAGGGCTTGCTCCAACCATTCAATATATTGCGGGATTTGCGCCCAACGATCAATGAGGCTTGGTGTCAACTCGCCATGAAACTGGGTTCCCAAAAGATTATCGCCAAGCGCCATGATCTGCACTTTTGTGATTTCTGAGGACGCTAGAATTTCAGCGCCTGCTGGCAATGCAGTCACTTCGGCGTGATGCCATTGCATGACGCGTAAATTTTGATCGAGGCCTCGGCTCAAAGCATGCTCACCCGTCAAATGAATATCGCCCATGCCAACTTCAGCGGCGGAGGCAAGGCCCACTTCACCACCACAGGCTTCGGCAAGAAGTTGCAGGCCTAAACACACGCCCAGAAACGGCCGGTTCCATTTGACTGCCCATTCTTTGATGGCGGCTTTTTCGGCGATCAACCAAGGGTGAGCGTCAGTTTCCCAGACGTCCATAGCGCCGCCAAGGGTGAGCAAAAAATCATACGGGGCAAGAGATGGAATTTCCTCGCCCCGATGCAAATGAATAACTTCGACGCGAGCACCCGCTGCGCGCAAAAACTCGCCATAAAGTCCGGGAGGTTCATTATCCATATGCTGAAAGACGAGGGCACGTTTGAACATTTGGCTAGTCCCCAATGCGATTTGAAAGCGCTAGATAAGATAATTGAAACGAATCACAAGAAGAAATTGCGTCGCACGCGTTATGAATCAAAACAAAAGCACATTTCAATGACAGAACTGCGGCGGAATATATTCTTGGCGCTGTTTCCATTTTGCTGTGGGTATTTTTTCTCTTACCTCTTGCGAGCGGTTAATGCCGTTGTGGCTCCCGATCTTGTTGCCGAATTCGGCCTCTCTCCGGCGGCTTTGGGGCTTTTGACTTCAGCTTATTTGCTGTCATTCTCATTGTTCCAATTGCCACTCGGTATTTGTTTGGATCGATATGGCGCGCGGTTGGTTCAAACTGCACTCCTCAGCATTGCGGCAGCGGGTTGCTTCTTATTTGCGATAGCACCCAATTTTTATACTCTGGTGGTTGCGCGGGCAATTATTGGGCTGGGGTTTTCGGCAGGCCTCATGGCGAGCTACAAGTCGTCTTCGATATGGGTTCCACTCGAGCGCCGGGCATTGGTGAACTCCGCAATTATGTCTTTTGGCGCACTCGGTATTGTCATGGCGACCGAGCCTACAGTTTATCTGGTTGATGCATTAGGTTGGCGGAACGCGTTTTTGGTGTTTGGTAGTTTGATCATGGTAACCGCTGCATTTGTATTTTTTGCGGTTCCGGAGAAACCATTTACACAGTCAACGACAAACCTTCGGGTACAAGTTTCGGAACTATGGTCGATCCTGAAGCTGCCGCTGTTCTGGCGGATCGCACCACTACTTGGCCTGACAGCAGGCACCACGATTGCCTTACAAACTTTATGGGCGGGACCTTGGCTTCGCGATGTGTTGGAATTATCGCGGCCTGAGGTGGCGCGGCACTTGTTCTGGATGGCCTGTGCTTTTGTGATCGGGATTATCTTCGTGGGTGTGGTTGCGGATCGTTTGCAGAGACGCGGGGTTAGCGTCATGACAACAATGATTGGATTCATCAGCGTTCATTTGTTGGCCCAATTAGTCATTGTGCTGCAGGTTAAGGCGTTGGCTTTTCCAGCTTGGGCAGTTTTAGCGGGAGTTGGGCAAGCGGCGATTTTGGCGTTCCCATGGTTCGCCGCAAAAGTGGGAACAGAACTTGCAGGCCGGGCTAACGCTACAATCAATTTCTCAATGTTCTTGGTGGCGTTTTTGGCGCAATTTTTGGTTGGCGTTATTATTGGATTTTTTCCGGCGACGACCTTTGGCTATGATCCGCAATCTTATGTTTGGGCGTTTGGTTTGTTTTTAGCTTTGGAAGTTCTGGCCCTGCTCTGGTATCTCTTTGCACCCATTGCCAGTTTAAAGGATAACGCTCCATGACCAATCCAATCATTGCCGAAGTGACCCGTGGCAACATGGTGGAAAGCCGCCATCGCGGGGCTTATGCGGTGGTGGACCTCAAAGGCAAATCACTGAAATCGGTTGGTGACGTGGTCGCTCCAATTTTTCCACGCTCGGCAATCAAAGCGTTTCAATGCTTGCCAGTCATTGAGTCTGGTGCGGCGGATCGCTTTGGTTTTTCGGCGGAAGAAATAGCACTGTGTTGCTCATCGCATAATGGCGAGGCGGAGCATGTTCGCGTGGCGCGCTCAATGTTGGCGAAGGCTAATTCCGAAGAAGCCACTTATGAATGCGGTGTGCATTGGCCGTACAATTTGGCGGCACAACACAAGCTTGTAAAGGACGGTGAAGCTGTCGGCCAAGTGCATAATAATTGTTCAGGCAAACATGCAGGCATGCTGGCCTTGGCAAAACAGCTCGGAGCATCACATATAGATTACGTCAAAATTGATCACCCCGTGCAAAAGGCGATTGCCCAGGCCATGGGTGCGATTTGCGATGTTGATATTGCGAAGGCACCATGGGGGATTGACGGCTGCTCGGTTCCAACTTGGGCGATGCCACTTACTAATATGGCATTGGGATTGGCGCGGTTGACGGCTCCTGATCACACTGCCGGAAAGCGCATTATTGCGGCGGCGGCAGAAAACCCCTTTATGATTGCAGGCACCGGGCGCTTTGATACAAAGTTAATGACCGCGATCCCACGCGCGTTTGTGAAGGTGGGCGCTGAAGGCGTTTATGCCGCTTCTATCCCTCATGCTGGCATTGGCATTGCGCTGAAATGTGATGATGGCGCAGGCCGTGCCGCCGAAGTTGCGATCGCGCGGGCGTTGTTGGAATGTGCAGTATGGACGTCTGAAGAAGAGTCCCATTTGCAGAATTTGGCGCATGAAGCCCAAAGCAATTGGCGAAAGATTTCCGTTGGGGAAATCGCAGCGGTTTAGCCTAAGTCTTTGCTTGGCGCTGTGATCATGGCATAACACTTCGCATGTCACCGCTTCGCCCAACACTTTATCCTCACCCCATTATTGGTTGGCGCGAATTTGTGCGGTTGCCTGAACTTTCGGTTGGGAAGTTGATTGCGAAGATTGATACGGGTGCGCGCACTGCGGCTCTTCATGCTGAAGACATTGAAATCGTAGGTGAGGCTGTTCACTTTACCGTGGTGGTTTCCGGCAAACGTATTCCGCAGGAGATGCCGTTGGTGGCGCGGCGGCGTATAAAAAGCACCAGCGGGCATAGCGAAATGCGCGCGATTATTGAAACGGTTGTCACAATAGGCGAGCATGAATTTATTGCCGAAATCACTTTGACTGATCGCGGTGATATGGGGGTTCCGATGCTGCTCGGCCGCAACTCAATAAAGTCACATTTTATTGTTCATCCAGCGCGCACATTCCTATTATCGAAACCGCGCAAATTGAAAAAGAAATCCACATGAAAATCGCCCTTCTCACGCGCAATCAAAAACTCTATTCGCATCAACGGTTGATGAATACGGCAATTGCGCGCGGCCATGAAATTGTTCCGATTGACTATCTCAAATGTTACATGAACATTACCTCACGAAAACCCGAGCTTCGCTATCTCGGCGAAAAGTTGGAAGGCTTTGATGCCGTGATACCACGCATTGGGGCATCCCACACGTTTTATGGTTTGGCGGTCTTGCGGCAGTTTGAGATGATGGGGGTTTATCCCTTAAACGAGTCGGTGGCGATTGGACGCTCGCGGGATAAATTGCGCTCGCTGCAAATTTTGGCGCGCGATGGTGTGGGCTTGCCGGTCACCGCTTTTGCTAAAGATACCACCCGGACCGAAGATGTTTTGCAGATTGTGGGCGGCGCTCCCGTGGTTATTAAATTGCTGGAGGGCACACAAGGGATTGGTGTGGTTCTTGGCGAAACCCATAATTCTGCGAAGTCGGTTATTGAAGCTTTTCACGGTGTGAATGTGCATATTCTGGTGCAGGAATTTATCAAGGAATCTGAAGGCCGAGATATTCGCGCATTTGTGGTGGGGCGCAAAATTGTGGCAACCATGGAGCGGTCCGGCGCTAAGGGCGATTTCCGCTCAAACTTACATCGGGGTGGCTCGGCACAGTCGACGGTTTTATCGCCCGCTGAAAAATCAACCGCACTAAAGGCGGCAAAATCGATGGGACTGAACGTGGCAGGCGTTGATCTCTTGCGATCCAATCGCGGGCCTGTGGTGATGGAAGTGAATTCATCGCCAGGCTTGGAAGGCATCGAAAAAACCTCTGGCGTCGATGTCGCCAAAGCCATACTCGAATTCTTAGAAAAAAATGCTAAACCCAATAAAACAAAAACCAAGGGACAGGGATGACCGGATTTTCAATTGGCACGCATGTTGTAAAGCGGGGCACACGGCAAACCATTGAAATCCCGATTAGTGTTTTGGCCAACCAAACACCGATAAATTTGCCCGTGCATGTGATTCACGGGGCGAAACCGGGTCCGGTTTTCTTTATCTCAGCCGTTGTCCATGGCGATGAGATTTTGGGCGTTGAAGTTGTGCACCGGGTTTTGCAGCACTCATCCTTGCATAATCTTCATGGCACTTTGCTTGCAGTTCCGATTGTCAACACGTTTGGCTTTCTCAATAACTCGCGTTACATGCCGGATAGACGTGATCTCAATCGGTCATTCCCAGGGTCGGACCATGGTTCGTTGGCCAGTCTGTTAGCTGATTTATTTTTAAAAGAAGTCGTGCTGCGTTCGCAATATGGCATTGATATTCACACGGCTGCCATCCACCGCACCAACTTGCCGCAAATTCGCATCTCGCCTGATGTGCCAGAACTTTTAGAATTGGCGCATGCGTTTTCGCCACCTGTGATCATGGTGTCAAAATTGCGCGATGGCACTTTACGGCAATGTGCTAGGGATCGTGGCGTTCAAATGCTGCTCTATGAAGGTGGCGAGGCGTTGCGTTTCAATGAGGTTGCTATTGATGTCGGCGTGACGGGCGTTCTTAATGTACTCTCGCATCTCGGCATGATTTCATTGGAACCTAAAACGGGAAAGTCTCCAGCGATTTCGCATTCCAGTTCATGGTTACGCGCACCCGAGGGCGGCATTTTGCGCGGGCCCTTGCCCACGGGTGCGGCGGTTAGCAAAGGACAAATAGTCGGCGAGATTTCTAACCCGCTGGGCGATCATGCCGTCAATGTTATTGCCGATTTTGAAGGCATTATCATCGGTCGCACCAATCTTCCCATCGTCAATCGCGGTGACGCCCTCTTCCACATCGCCCGCATGGAAAACGCCGACGCCGCAGATGTTCCGCTGTTTGACGAAGACGAGATTATTTAGCTCGTTGGCCCATATGTATAGGCGGCTTTGCCCCATACGGCTTTTACTTGAGCATCGCGGCCGCAGCCTTCGCGGTATTTGGCGTAGGCTTCGGATTGCTTGATCAGGCCAAAGCGCGTGAAGACGCGGTTTTCGCCGAGGTAGTAATTTTGGTGGTAATCTTCGGCATCAGCGAAAGTGGTGTAAGGCTTGATCGGTGTGACCACCTCTTTGCCAAGTTCAGCAGCCGCCCCCGCCACAGCCTTTTTGGCGGCGGCCATTTGTTCTTCACCTTTTGGAAAAAGCGCTGATTCATAAGCTTCGCCACGGTCGCAGAATTGACCGCCCGCGTCGGTCACGTCAATCGTGCGAAGGAAATGGGAAATCAGTTTTTCGTATGAAATAACTTTCGGATCAAACTCAATTTTGACCGCTTCTTGGTTGCCTTCATGGTTTTCGTAAGTTGGGTTTTTGATCGTGCCACCGGCATAGCCAGAGGTTGTTGCCGTCACACCTTTGACATGGTCAAAATCACTTTCAACACACCAGAAACAACCGCCCGCAACAATGGCGGTTTCGGCCTGAACACTTGTGAATGTAAGGCTAAGTAGTCCTAAAGCAATGAATGAACGCATGATGTTTCTCCTGTTAAACAAAAGATACGCAAAGCGCATGTCTTAGACCAATCAAAATCAGACACAGTTGCGTGATCAGGCATTAGCGTCTTGTGAGGCTGCCTAAGATGCCGCGCACCAAAGCATTGCCGATGGAGCGAGCAACCGAGGTTCCGATTTGACGGCCAACGCTGCCGGCTACACCTTTGACAAAACGGTCGGTCGCGGATTGCGGTTCGCGCCTTGCGGTGGTTGCAGCTTTGCGCTCCGTTTTCACGGCTGCCTTTTCTTCGGCTGCTTCTGCTTCAGCCACATCGCGGCGCTCAGCTTTTACTTGCAGTTTTTCGTAAGCAGATTCGCGGTCCACGGTTTCATCATACTCGCCATAGACTGGGGAATTTTTAAGCAAGGTTTTGCGTTCATCCGGCGTGATCGGCCCCAATCTACCCGCTGGTGGGCGAATGAAAGTACGTTCCACCATGGTCGGCACACCTTTGAGATCGAGCACTGACACTAACGCCTCACCTTTGCCAAGTTCAGTAATCGCCGTTTCGGTTGCAAATTTCGGATTAGGGCGGAAAGTGGTGGCGGCGGTTTTTACAGCCTTTTGTTCGCGGGGAGTATAGGCGCGCAATGCATGCTGAATACGATTGCCCATTTGGGCGAGAACGCCTTCAGGAATATCGAGCGGGTTCTGCGTCACAAAATAAACGCCAACACCTTTGGACCGGATGAGCTTCACCGTCTGCTCAATTTTTTGCAAGAGTCCGGGAGGTGCATCAGCAAAAAGCAAATGGGCTTCATCGAAGAAGAACACCAATTTTGGTTTTTCGGGATCGCCCACTTCGGGCATTTCCTCAAAGAGTTCAGACAAGAGCCAGAGCAAGAACGTTGCATAAAGTTGGGGCGATTGCATGAGCTTATCAGCCGCCAATATGTTCATATAGCCGCGACCGTCGCGCGTTGTGCGCATGATGTCTTTAATATCGAGGGCAGGTTCGCCAAAGAACTTGTCACCCCCCTGCTCTTCAATCACCACGAGGCGGCGCTGAATTGAACCGATGGTGGCAGGGTTTACATTGCCATAGTCGGTGCGGATTTCTTTGCCGCGATCGGCGAGGTCAGACAGAAGTGCACGGAGATCTTTGAGATCTAATAACAATAGATTTTCTTCATCGGCAATTTTGAATGCGATGTTCAATGCGCCTTCTTGCGCTTCGGTGAGGCCCATGAGACGAGACAACATCAGCGGGCCCATTTCAGAGACCGTCGCACGAATAGGGTGGCCTTGTTCGCCAAAAAGATCCCAGAAGATTGTTGGTGTTGCAGCAAATTCATAATCGTCGAGGTCAACTTTTTTGGCGCGTTCAAGTAGAAAATCTTTTGGCTCACCGACCATGGACATACCAGAAAGATCGCCTTTTACGTCAGCGGCAAAGACAGGAACGCCGGCATTGCAAAAGCCTTCCGCCAGGATTTGCAAGGTAACCGTTTTGCCCGTACCCGTGGCGCCGGTGACCAAACCATGGCGATTGGCCATTTGCAAAAATAGCTCTTGAGCTTTGTCGCTCTTGCCGAGAAAAATTGTGCTGTCAGTCATGGGAATCCCTTGTGCGTTGTTGCACAGAGAAATAAGCCGCAAAGAGCAAAATGCAAGCGTTGATTGTTGCCTGCTGCAAACTCTATAAAGAGGCTGAAACCAAATCCTTCGATCCTGCCAACTTCAATTGGGCAGCGTTTTCGATCAACGTCACGGTTGCTTTTGTATGCCAAGACAAGATTTCAAAGCGCCCGTCCATGTGCTCGACAAGGGCGGTGCAGCTTTCCACCCAATCACCATCATTGAGATAATGCACGCCGCCGATCATCCGGTCGTCTGGTGTGTGAACGTGACCGCAGATCACGCCGGAACAATCACGGCGTTTTGCTTCACGCACAACAGCATCTTCAAAGCGCGATAGAAACTCAACCGATTTTTTAACCCGATATTTGAGATAGGCCGAAAGAGACCAGTAAGGCATGCGAAAAAAGCGGCGAATACGATTCACCGCACCGTTAAGCTGCATCGAGAATTCGTATGCGCTATCGCCAAGTTTTGCGAGCCAAGGCGTGAAGCACACCACACTATCAAATTTATCACCATGCAAGACCAAGTAGCGTTCACCATTGGCTGCGATATGGACGGTTTCGCGCAACACAGCTACATTGCCAAAACGAACGTTTACAAAGTTGCGGAAATTTTCGTCGTGATTGCCGGGAATGTAAATCAGTTTTGTGCCTTTGCGGGCTTTGCGTAGCAATTTCTGGATAACATCATTGCTCTCTTGGCTCCAATGCCAACGTTTCTGTAACGCCCAACTATCAACGATATCGCCAACCAAATACAACCGATCGGATTCGGTTTTTGCAAGAAAATCCAAGAAAGCGGCGGTTTTCGCACGTTTTGTTCCGAGATGAATATCGGACACAAAAATTGCGCGGTAATGTTGTGGGAAATCAGGTTGTCGGTCCATCGTGCGCCCGTTTGCTTTTGTCATCGGATGCGGGATTCGTATGACGAACGCATGACATAGAACTATGGTTAGTTTGCAACGGGCGCGACTTGGCGGTAGCATTGTCAGAACATTATGGAGTTTGAAAAATTGTTGAGTGCTGGACCTGCGCAGGATGAATGGCTGAAACGGGTTGATGGCGTTTTAAAAGTTGCGCGGTTGGAGGATCGGCTGGTGCAAAAGCGGACCGATGGACTGAGCACGGATCCTCTTTATGGACGTATCGCCGGCCCACAAACTTCGCGTGCTATTCACGCGCCATGGCAACAGTTCATGCAGATTGATTTGCCAGATCGGACCAAAGCTTTGGCTCAAGCAAAAGAAGATTTAGCAAATGGCGCAGATGGATTAATTTTAGCTTCAGCGGATTTAGCGGCGGTATTGTCAAGCTTGCCGCTGCATAGTTTTTCGTTACGAAATGATGCGGGCGATATTGGTGCTGAGGCAATCCGGCGGCTGGTACGGTCCATGCCGGTTGATCCAGCGCGATTAGAGATTGATTTTGGTATTCTGGATATTGGTCTGGTGAAATCGCTTCATGCCGACGGGTTTTCTAGTCCACTCATGCGGGCTGATGGCCGGGTTGGCCATGCGCATGGATTGACCGATGTGCAGGAGCTGGGAGCCGCCTTGGCATTTGCCTTGGCACATTTTCGCAAACTTGATTTTTTGCCCGATGCGCAATTGGTGCGATCTGTGAGTATGACATTGGCGGCGTCACAAGATATGTTTGTGACAATGGCAAAAATTCGCGCCGCGCGGATTTTATGGGCGCAGATTTTAGCAGCATGCAAATTGCCCGATGCGCCATTTGTATTGCATGCGGAAACCTCGCGGATCATGCTGGCGGAGGTTGATGCACATACCAATATTTTACGCAATGTTGCGGCGGTTTTTGGCGCCGGTCTTGGCGGTGCCACGTCAATTTGCGCATTGCCATTCTCACAAAGACAAGGTGTTCCCAACGCGTTTGCGCGGCGGGTGGCGCGGAATTCACAAACAATTCTGCAACAAGAAGCGCATCTCTGGCGGGTTGATGATCCTGCAGCGGGGGCGGGATATGTTGAAAGTTTGACGCGCCAAATATGTGAAGAAGCGTGGGCTGTTATGCAGGCTGCAGAAAATGGGGATTGGCCCGTGGCGGACCGCGATCAGGCGGCATCATTGCCCGTGCTTGGCGTTTCAACGCACCAGCCGACGATCATCTATCCCGCTGAAATAGAGGTTGTTTCATGAGCCGCATCCCAAACTTAAGTGCAGTTGATTTTGCTTGGGAAACAACGTCCATAAACTTGTCTGATGCGACTTGGCAGACAGCGGAAGGCATCGACATTAAAGCACGTTACAGCGCTTCCGATACACCAGATTACGTTGAATCTTATCCCGGAGTTGCACCGTTTTTGCGCGGGCCCTACCCCACAATGTATACCACGCAAAGCTGGACTATTCGGCAATATGCAGGATTCTCTACCGCAGAAGACTCCAATGCGTTTTATCGGCGCAATTTGGCGGCCGGGCAAATGGGGCTTTCGATTGCCTTCGATTTGGCCACGCATCGCGGCTACGATAGCGATCATCAGCGGGTGTCTGGCGACGTTGGCATGGCGGGCGTTGCCATTGATAGCATCTACGATATGCGCACTTTGTTCGACGGTATTCCGCTTGATCAGATGAGCGTATCCATGACAATGAATGGGGCAGTGCTTCCGATCATGGCGCTCTATATTGTGGCAGGCGAAGAGCAAGGTGTGCCACCGGAAAAACTATCCGGCACAATTCAGAATGATATTCTGAAAGAATTCATGGTGCGCAATACTTACATTTATCCGCCCCAGCATTCGATGCGGATTGTGTCCGATATTTTCAAATATACGTCGGCCCATATGCCGAAGTTTAATTCGATTTCGATCTCGGGCTATCACATGCAAGAAGCAGGTGCGACAGCGGATTTGGAATTGGCCTACACGCTGGCCGATGGCTATGAATATGCCAGAGCGGGCGTTGCGGCGGGATTGCCGATTGATAAATTTGCACCGCGGCTTTCGTTCTTTTGGGCCATCGGTATGAACTTCTTTATGGAGGTTGCTAAGATGCGGGCGGCCCGCGAAATCTGGGCCGAATTGATGGCGCGTTTTGAACCAAAGGATGAACGCTCACTTTCATTGCGCACGCATTGCCAAACCAGTGGCTGGAGCTTGGCGGCGCAAGATGTGTTTAATAATGTGACGCGCACCTGCATTGAAGCGATGGCAGCAACACAAGGTGGAACGCAATCGTTACACACCAATTCACTCGATGAAGCCTTGGCATTGCCGACCGATTTTTCGGCACGAATTGCCCGCAATACACAATTATTTTTGGCGACTGAAGCGGGAACCACACGCGTCATCGATCCTTGGGGCGGCAGCTATTACGTTGAAAAATTGACGCAAGATTTGGCGGCGCGGGCTCGGGTCCATTTGACCGAAATTGAAGCGCTTGGCGGCATGGCGAAAGCGATTGAACTTGGCATTCCAAAGCAACGCATCGAAGAAGCTGCGGCGCGCACGCAAGCCCGCATTGATAGCGGCGAACAAATTGTGGTTGGCGTCAATAAATACACCACTGGTGAAGACGCAACGATTGATATTTTGCAAGTAGATAATCAGGCCGTGCGCGCGAAACAAATTGAGAAACTGCAGCGTTTGAAGGCTGAGCGCGATCAGCATGTGGTCGATGATATGCTCCGTAGGCTGACGAATGTTGCGAAAACGGGTGAAGGAAATTTGCTAGAAGCAGCGGTAAACGCGGCGCGGGCCAAAGCAAC
>JAYUOP010000286.1:0-2307 GCA_043760745.1 Hyphomicrobiales bacterium | reverse complement strand
AGCCAATCATCCATCAACTTTATTCCGAAACTTTGCAGAAGTTCCGCCTCGCCGCCAAAGGCCATGGCGAAGTTCAACCGCCTGATGCACACCGCAAGCGCATTGAAACTTACTTTGATCCGATACCTTTTTGGTATGCGCCGTTTGAAGGGGCAATGCTGGATGATGCAGAATTCCCAATGCATGCGGTCACCCAACGCCCAATGGCAATGTATCATTCTTGGGGTTCGCAAAATGCTTGGCTTCGACAAATTTTGGGCCGTAACTGGCTTTATATGGCCAGAGCGCGCGCCGCGAAATTAGGCATCGCTGATGGCGATTGGGTCACGGTGACATCGCATCACGGCCAAATCAAAGGCCAAGCCAAATTGATGGATGGCGTGAACGAAGACACTGTCTGGACTTGGAATGCGATTGGCAAAAGATCAGGATCTTGGGGCCTTGATAAGGGTGCACCTGAAGCTAAAAAAGGTTTCTTGCTCAATCATTTAATCTCAGAACTTCTTCCAGAACGCGAAGGCGGTTATCGCTTCTCAAACAGTGATCCCATCACCGGCCAAGCAGCTTGGTACGACCTCCGAGTTCGCGTCGAAAAAGCGGCCGATCAAACCCCGATCAGCGAACCCCAGTTCCCCGATTTAAAACCAATCCGGAGAGCGAAATGAGTCCCTCATCCGGCGTTGCACGCCACCTTCTCCCGCTTGCGGGAGAAGTAGAATTAAGCTCACTTCTCCCGCTTGCGGGAGAAGGTGGCGCATCGCGCCGGATGAGGGTCTTTCTACAATGAAGGAAACAACTCAATGACCTCCCTTCCAATTCCGCAGCCCAATCAGAAAAAGCTTGGACTGGTCATCGATCTCGATACCTGTGTGGGGTGCCAAGCTTGCACCACGTCTTGTAAAGAATGGAACACGCAAGGCTACTCCGCACCACTTAATGACGATAATCCACAATCTGCCGATATTTTCGGTGTGTGGCTGAACCGCGTACATGGTTACGAAGTCAAAGAAGAAAGTAAGGCCGATGGTCGCGTCGTGCATTTTCCGCGCTCGTGTCTTCATTGTGAAACGCCAGCTTGCGTTACAGTTTGCCCAACGGGCGCATCATACAAACGCGCTGAAGATGGTATTGTTCTGGTTGATCCAGATATGTGCATCGGTTGCAAACTCTGTTCATGGGCCTGCCCCTATGGTGCGCGGGAATATGACCACACCGACGGTGTCATGAAAAAATGTACGCTTTGTGTGGACCGGATTTATAACATCAACTTAGAGCCAGAAGATCGTCAACCGGCTTGCGTCAAAGCCTGCCCAACCGGGGCGCGACATTTCGGCGATTTGGGTGATCCAGATTCAAAGGTCTCACTATTGGTAAAAGAGCGCGATGGTTTCGATCTGCTTCCTGAAATGGGTTATAAACCGACCAATAAGTATTTACCGCCACGCAAGAAAATTGAAGCGCCAATTGCCCAAATGGAAACAATGCCAAAGTCTGATGGCTCAGCCATGAACATGCTTTTTGCTTGGGCCGATCAATTGCTCAGTTCACGGACCAAGGTGAGCGCCCGCGCCAATGAAACCGATCATTCTGACAGACTAGAAGGTTAAGCCCGGTGAACCCCGCCTATTCCGTATTATTGTTCACGACTGCTTCTGGCGCTGGTTATGGTTTGCTGTCGTTGCTGTGTGTGGTTGGTATGAACCATGGTCAAGCTTCGTCGATGGCTTTCGCCTTGGTGAGTTGTTTTGTGGCCTTAGTGCTGATTACAATTGGCCTCCTTTCATCGACCCTTCATCTTGGCCATCCCGAGCGGGCTTGGCGGGCGTTTTCGCAATGGCGCACCTCTTGGCTCTCGCGCGAAGGTGTTGCAGCAGTAGCAACATTCGCACCCGCTTTAGTGTTTGCCGCAACGTGGTCTGGCCTCGTTGAAGCACAACAGTTCATCATCCCATCTGCAATTCTTACAATGTTTTTCACAGCTCTGACGGTGATTTGTACGGGCATGATTTACGCCTCACTCAAAACCATTCGTGCTTGGAATCACCCGCTGACTGTCCCGGTTTACTGTGTCTTCGCACTCGCAACTGGAGCTGCACTACTCTTGCTCTTCGCTACTATTTTTGACCGCTATCAAATCTTTCAACTGATTTTGGCAATCGTAACACTCATCGCTATCGGTATTTTGAAGTTCATTTACTGGCGCATGATTGATAGTGCAGAACGCACTTACACTATGGGGGCTGCCACCGGACTTGGTGATGGCGTTCGCCAATGGGAAGTTCCCCACACCGCTAAGAATTTCATCCA
>JAYUOP010000285.1:0-2314 GCA_043760745.1 Hyphomicrobiales bacterium | reverse complement strand
CAGTTTTAACAAGGAACATGAACTTTCGGCAAGAGTTCAATCGGAAGGTTGCAATGCAAAAAAGCATCGCTATATTCCAGCAAAATCAAAGTGATCCGCGCTGCGGCGCGCTAACCCCGTTTAGGAGCCTAAATTATGTTCATTACCCCCGCTTACGCCCAAGCCGCCGGAGCCCCCGGAATGGGTGATTTTATGGGCATGATCCTGCCATTGGTTATGATTATGGGCGTGTTCTACTTCTTGCTGATCCGTCCACAGCAAAAGAAAATGAAAGAACAACAAGACATGATCAGCCGGATCAACCGTGGTGATACTGTTGTCACTTCCGGTGGTTTTATTGGTAAGGTAACGAAAGTTGTTGACCCAACTGAGCTGCAAGTTGAAATTGGCGAGAATGTAAAAGTTCGCGTTCTGCGCAGTGGTATTGTTGATGTGCGTGCCAAGGGCGAACCTGTAAAGGACGATGCGCCGGTGGTTGAAGAAACCAAACCGGCCAAGCCCGCTGCTGTTAAAAAATCACGCAAGTAAGCTAGAGACAAAATAACACCATGCTCCATTTTGCCCGCTGGAAGTCCATCGCTATAGCGCTTGCTGTGGTTCTTTCGGCTATTATGTGTTTGCCAAATATTCTGTCCACGGACAATCAAAAATATGTGAGCGATACATTTGGTTTGCGACCCATGACCCTCGGTCTGGATTTGCAAGGCGGTTCTAACATTGTTTTGGAACTCGACCGCAAAGATCTGTTGGATAAAGTAAGTCAACAGCTGACAGGCGATATTCGAGCTGCTTTGCGCGAAGGTAAAATTGGCTATCAAGGCATAACCAAAACCGCAACTGGTGTAACCGTTCGGATTACAAAGCCTGAGGATATGGCGCTTGCAAAAATCGAGATGCAAAAGCTGTTGCAGCCTCTTGATGCGGGGCTTTTTTCAACTGGTGCACCGGTCAATCTCTACGACCTCACCAGCAATGAGCAACAATTCGTGTTCACAGTTTCGGAACCCGGGTTGAATGCCAAAGTTTCTGCTTCAATCAAACAATCCCTCCGCATTGTTGAAAATCGGGTAAACAGCACCGGCACAACCGAGCCCGTGATTCAGCAGCAGGGAACCGACCGTATTGCCGTTCAGCTTCCCGGTGTGCAAGATCCGGAAAGCGTAAAGAAATATTTGGACGTAACCGCCAAGCTCACATTCCAACTGCTCTGCGATGAGCAACCCACTGGCAATAATCAAAACGCGCCGCAGGAATGCAAAGCACTTCCACTTAAGGAAGAACCCGGCCGCAATCTTTGGGTTCAAACCTCCAGCCGCGCCACTGTCGATGGCGCGGACTTGAACGACGCCCAACCCGGATTTGACCAAAACAATTCCCCGGTTGTGACCTTCCGTTTCAATCAAAAGGGTGCTGTGCGCTTTGGCAAGTTGACCGCTGAAAATGTTGGCAAACCATTTGCAATTATCCTTGATGATATCATCGTGAGCTATCCGGTCATCAATTCGCCAATCCTTGGTGGCTCCGGTCAAATTTCTGGCAATTTCACATCGGAAGAAACCGCAAATCTTTCCGTCGTTCTGCGCTCCGGCGCGTTGCCTGCAAAATTGACAATCGTTGAAGAGCGCACAGTTGGACCAAGTCTTGGCTCTGACTCCGTGCGCGGTGGTTTCATTGCAGCTATTGTGGGCTTAGTTGGCGTTATGCTTTTCATGATCTTGCCATATGGTTTCTTCGGCTTACTGGCAAATTTGGCATTGCTGGCAAACCTCCTGTTGCTCATCGCGATCATGTCTTTCGGTGGCTTTACGCTGACCTTACCGGGCATCGCGGGCATCGTTTTGACCCTCGGTATGGCGGTAGATTCGAACGTATTGATTTACGAACGTATTCGCGAAGAATGGCGCAATGGCCGAACGGCTATCAACGCGATTGAAACTGGATTTAAAGCGGCTTTCGTTACAGTTTTCGACGCTAACGTTACCACACTCATCGCCGCCGTGGTTTTGTTCGGTGTGGGCTCTGGCCCGATCCGCGGCTTTGCGGTTACCCTCGGGATCGGTATTTTCACAACTATGTTCACGGCTTTCACCATCACACTTTTGCTTGTGTCGATCTGGGTCAAATATAAGAAGCCCAAGGAGATTAACCTCTAATGCGCTGGAAACCCATTCGTTTTGTGCCTGATGGCACTACAATCCCATTCATGCGTTTGAGCCGTTTTGGCTTTTTCCTGTCGGGAATTCTCTGTGCACTTTCCATTCTCTTGTTCGCCTATCAAGGCCTGAACTTCGGCGTGGATTTCAAAGGTGGTTCC
>JAYUOP010000284.1:0-2317 GCA_043760745.1 Hyphomicrobiales bacterium | reverse complement strand
TCAAAAATCGTAAAGTTGACCATGTTTTGGTTGACCGTGGTCTCGTGTTTTGGCTCAGCATTTCCTTATGGACAGTGTTTGCAGGCATTGCTTGTATTTTATCAAATCAAATTTACGTTCTCTCGCTGATGGTGCAAAGCGCGTTGACTGCAACGCTGATTATCTTGGCAATGATTTTACTACAGTTTCTATTTAGCCAAGGCCTCAATGCCAAACCATTCATCACCGATTCAAATAGACGGAGCTTGGCCTTATCTAGCGCTGGCCACGCAATGTGGGAATGGCAACCCCAATCAAACAGTCTGAGCGTGGGTGAGGATTTAGCCCGCAGCCTTGGTTATAGCCCAGGTGATTGGCAAGGCAACGCCCAAGCTGCGATGATTCAAATTTTGCACCCGCAAGACCTCGCAAACTATATGGGCATTGTGAGTGACGTTGAAAAACGCCCCGGCCAAATGGTTATGCGCGAGTTGCGCATGCGCAATGCGGAAGGCGCTTATCGCTGGTATTTGCTGCGCGCCCGCTGGGTGCCTGGCCCCAACCAGCAATCAGACCGTTGCATTGGCACATTGACCGATATCACCAAGGATAAAGAAGCCGAAGAAAACCTCGTCAGCGACTCTGTGCATGACGCAGTTACAGGTTTGCCAAACCGCGTTCTGTTTGTTGACCGCGTGGAGCGCGAACTGAAAAAAAGCGTGGCTTTGCCATTTCGTGTTTTGCTGGTCGACATCGACCGTCTTAAAACTTTGAACGATGCACTGGGCCATGAGTTTGGCGATCAGCTCTTAAAGATTGCTGGCGAGCGTATCAGCGAAGCAATCGAGAGCGATGAAACTGTTGCGCGCATTTCAGGCAGTCAATTTGCTGTGTTGGCCGTGGAAGCTATTGCCAGACGCAGTGCAGCAACGCTGGCCGCCGACATCGCCCAAAGCTTGGCCAAGCCGATTATGCTGCGCAATCAGGAAATAAGCTTGGCAGCGAGCGTGGGTATTTCGCTCGTCAATGATGCAGGAAACGCTGCAACAATGATGCAACAGGCTTCAACGGCTTTGCTGCAGGCCCAGCAAAGCACCACCAAGAAAATTATAACTTTCAGCAAGCATTTGAAAGATGATCGCGCAGCCGAACTCAATCTGGAATCAGAATTGCGGCGCGCGATTAGTAATGACGAAATTGAAGTTCATTATCAACCGATTTGCTATTTCCACACCTTGGAAATCGCAGGCTTTGAAGCGCTTGCACGCTGGCGTCACCCGACCCAAGGCCTGTTACCACCTTTGCAGTTTATTGAGCTCGCTGAAAAGGCAGGGCTGATTACCGAGATTGGGCAAATTGTATTGTCGATGGCGGCCCGGCAATTGGGCATTTGGCAACGGGTTTTGCGCCGTGATAAATTTTTCTTTGTGGCCGTCAATGTTTCTGCAACGCAACTGATGCACAAGGATTTTCTGAAACAGGTTCAAGATGTGATCAACCGTGAAACGCTTTCACAGGGAAGTTTGAAAATTGAAATCACTGAATCTGTGATCATGCGTCAGCCCCAGAAAACCGCGAAGCTTTTGCAGCAGTTGCGCAGCATAGGCGTTGGTCTTTCATGTGATGATTTTGGGACTGGCTTTTCCAGCCTTTCAAGCTTGCGTGATTTTCCGTTTGATACGTTAAAGATTGATCGCTCTTTCATTGATCCTGAAACATATGATGATCGCAGTGCCACAATTATTGCAACAATCACTGATTTGGCCCACCGCCTGAATATGGTTGTGGTGGCCGAAGGCATTGAGACACAAGACCAAATCGATAATCTAGCGATGCTCGGTTGTGATTTGGGCCAAGGCTATCTGATGGGCCAACCGATCACGGCAACCGAGGTGGCATCTAAGCTGCAAGTTCTGCCGCGTAAAATTATCAGCGACAGCGAGCTTTATCATCAGCAACAGCCAGATGAGCCCGAGGTCATTGCAACCGTCGCCAGATCTTCCGATCCTCGTGATGAACTGCCACTCCGCCGCAATTTGCCTATTTACATTGGTGATATGGACGAGGACGGCGATGATGTGCCTGAGCTATTGCCTTCAATTTTCGCAGTTCCGCGTATGGGCGAAACGCCACCGAAAAAACGTCGCCCTGCACCTACGAAAAAGCCTGTGAAGCGGGCGAACGTTAAGTCTGGAAAGAAACGTGGTAGGTAGAGTGAGAGCAAATTGCAACGCTGGACGATAGCCATTCCTCCCCGACTAAAGCATGGCAATCGTATATGGCAGCCAAAGAGCCCTCATCCGGCCTTCGGCCACCTTCTTGTATCTGGACATATCCC
>JAYUOP010000283.1:0-2327 GCA_043760745.1 Hyphomicrobiales bacterium | reverse complement strand
AATTTTGCGCAGAAATTGGCTGCGGTGGTGCGATTGTTGCTGCTGGTTTATTGTTTTTAAAAGGGCAAACAACGGTTGCGACGACGTTGTTTGCAGTTGGTGCTGGTCTCTTTGGCAAGTCATCATTGTTTCCAAATGGGTTTAATCTTGGCGGTGCGAAAGCGCCTGAGCACAAGGGTGCAGAGAATTTCAATCCTCGCAAACCAGTCATACCATTTTCAAAAAACGAAGCTTATGAGGTTCTTGGATTAAAGCCCGGCGCAAGCGAGGACGACATTAAAGCTGCGCATAAGCGCCTGCTTAAAGACTTCCATCCTGATAAAGGCGGCACTGACTATTTGGCGGCGAAAATCAATCAGGCGAAAGACGTGTTGTTGGGTTGAGCAGTGAATTTTTAATGGGGCCAAATTTACTCTAAATCGTCATCTCCGCGCAGGCGGGGATCCAACTTCCAACACAACGCAATGCGGGCAAGTTGGTTTCCCGCCTTCGCGGGAATGACGATTTTTTGTAGTTCTGTAAAAACTTACCCTCTAAACCAAACCCTCGGCCTTCAAATTACTGGCCACCTCTTCAATGGCGTTGCCCAGAGTATCTACAATAAAGTCAGCCTGTTTTATTGAAAGCGTGAGTGGTGGTGACATCACGTCAAGGTGGCCGATGGGGCGTACCAGCAGCCCGTTTATTTCACACACATTTGAGATGCGTTTGGAAATATTTATGTCGTCAGCCAAGTGTGCTTTGGTTTCTTTGTTGGAAACATACTCGACGCATTGCATCAACCTTTTTCCACGCACTTGGCCGACCAAAGGAAGATGCTCTAATTCTTTTAATCGTCGTTCAAAATGGTCGCCAACAACGGCGGCATTTCCCAGCAGATTTTCACGCTCGATAATCTCGATGTTTTTTAAAGCTACAGCACAGCAAACGGGGTGGCCTGAATAAGTAAAGCCATGCGCAAACCAAACGTCTGGGCCAGGTGCGCTAATGGCCGCATGGATTTCATCGGAATAGAGAGTGGCACCCAGTGGGAGATAACCAGAGGTAAGGCCCTTGGCACAGACAATCATGTCCGGTTCAAAATCAAATACATCTTTGCTGGCAAACCAATGGCCCAAGCGGCCAAACGCTGTTACCACCTCGTCGGCAATAAACAGTATGCCGTTTTCTTTGGCGACTGCTGCCATGCGTTTTAGATAGCCTTGTGGCGGCACCACGACCCCGCCTGAACCTTGGATAGGTTCGGCGATGAATGCGGCGATATTTTCTTTTCCAACTTGTTTAATTTTGGCCTTGAACTCATCGACGAGAAAATCTGTGAACTGATCTTCGGTCAAACCTTCAGGGCGACGGTAAGGGTAGGGTGCTGAAAGGTGGTGTATGAAATCGCTCAAATAGTGGAAATTGGGGGTGCGATCACCTTCACGATTGCCCATCGACATCGTCAGATAAGTTGAACCGTGATAAGAATTGAACCGTGAGATAATGTGCTTGCGCGAAGGCTCGCCTCGGCGCGCGTGGTAGAAATGGGCGATACGCACGGCCGTGTCATTCGCACAGGAACCAGACAGCGAAAAGAACACATGGTTTAGGTTTTTAGGGGCAAGTTCGGCCAACTTTGCAGCCAGTTCGGCAGCTGGCGCATTAGTCATATCCACGAATGGATTTGCATAGGCCAATTGTCTTGCCTGATCGGCCATCACTTCGGCAATTTCGTTGCGACCATAGCCCACATTCACGCACCACATGCCGCCAAGGCCATCGAGATAGTCATTGCCATTGGCATCTTTGATCATACAGCCACTGGCCTCAGTGACGATCATTGAGCCTTCGATTTTGAAGCTATCAAAGTGAGTGAATGGATGGAGGAGGTGCTTGTGGTCTTTATCCCAAATCGTGGGATCATAAGCTTTGCTATTTGGCAGGTGCATTACGAGTCCTTTCTCGTCTACACTTGAAAGCCTTAAGCCCAAGTCTCGCAGTCAAATGAAACATCTATTTGCGCGGTTTTACGTTTGGCTGACGCGTTGTCAAGTAAAAGGTTGCACAGATTGGCACTGCATACCAAGGGCTGAAATGGCTTTGCAGGCTTTTTTAGCTGAAGCCGCATCAAAGCCAGCAAATCGTGCTCGGTAAATTGTGTCACCGTTCAATTTGGTGCCGATTGTGTAAGCAGCCTTGCCCTCGAGCATAGGCAGCGCTCTGTCTCTGATTGAACTTAATTTTGCTTGCGCCAATTTTTTATCTGGAAAAGCACCAATTTGAATGTTCCAGCTTTGCTTGATGCTTTCGGCAAAAGTGTCGGGTTCAGCTGAAGCAGACTTTAT
>JAYUOP010000282.1:0-5626 GCA_043760745.1 Hyphomicrobiales bacterium | reverse complement strand
TGAAATGGTAGTAGAGATTTTCAACTTCAACCGCGCAAAGGTCATAGGCCTTAGCAACCGAGAAGCGCCAACCGCGCGCGGTCCAAGTGGCAATCTGGTTATTCTTGGTTGACCATGCCCCCGTCCCCACCAATACCAGCCAGCTCTTGCCAAGAGCTGGCGATCCGGGAGGGGTGTTAAGCCGCGCAACTACTGGGAATGTGCGCGATAAAACCCCCGTCGGAATGCCATCGGCCTTGAAGCGCACACCGCCTTGCGCAACAATGCAGGTAACCCCATCATGCGGCGTGGTTGCGTCCGCATCATCACGATGAAACATCGTTTGGCTGGCAATGATGACGCGGGTAAGTCCCGGCGTAAAATCGGTCGCTGCATTAGCGGTTGGCAATACCCACGCGTGTTGCGCTTCAATTGCATCGCGCAGGGCATTGGCGTTTAAATTTGCGCCGCTCAATGCATCACGAACGCCTGTGTTAAATGGCATGGACTACCTCAGTTCAAAACGGCAGGGGAAAGGGTGAAGTCGCGCTCGTCAACAGCGGGATTCCAATCGTATATACGTGGATCATAGCCCGTGAGGGTGACCTCATATTCGAGCGCATTGTCAGTTTGGCCAACTTCTTGTATCTCATAGAGGCCCGTTGCCATCGGGAATATTTCGCTTTCCAAATTGATCACATCGCCAGCATCAAAAAACATCGCGCACAAATCTTCTTTGCGCGAAACTGTCTTTGGAACCCGCGATTTTTCCATCAATATTTTGGCAATACGCTGCGCTGTTGGCGCGTTATTAGTAAACGGCAAATCAACAGCGCCGGGCAAGTCTATGTCATCAATTGAGATATAAGAAAGATTTCGGATAGCAGTCGTTTCTTGCACCTGATATTCGCGTTCTGTGGATGCAAAGCTTGCACTAACGGCGTTGATTTTATCGCGGCGCGGAACACCGTTGCGGAATGAAAAATCACCTCGGCAACTATTCTCATCGATTGTCCACACCATCTCACGCGGGACACCGCTACGGAATTTATAAATATTCCCGGATGTAATGCGCTGTCCCATATTTGCGGTCAGCAAAGACTGCACCACCGTATCAGGTGCGGTCCCATCAAGAGCCACAACCCCATTGCACGTGTAACGCTTTTGCGAACCACCTGCTTTTAAGCCGACGGGACTTTCATCAGCATTCGCCGCTTCAATCAATTCGCCCAAATCAATTTGCGCCCATGACGTGCCTCCACCCCCGTCCACAGCTGGCAGCGTTTGGAAATGTGCGGCACATAAAGAGGGGGTTTTAGACCATTTCCATGTCGCTTTATCTGCCAGTAATTGCGTGGTATCGCGCGGGTCAAAAACTTTTGACCCCTTAATTAAGAGCAGCGGGGTTGGTTGACGGCTTTGGCCATAAAGTTCAACATTTAACGCGTCGGCAATACCGATGGGCTGATAGAATTTTAAAACAATTGAGGCAACGCCGCGCTGCCGAAAGCTATCGGGCAATTCCGTAAAGTCAACATCAAGAATGGGGTCGATAAGTTGATCATCAGTGCCGTTGCGGATCGACCGGAAAACATAACCAACGTAAGGCGATGAATTTGCTGCGCCCAAAGCATCAAACGAAACCCTTCTATTGCCAATACGAATTTCTTCGATGCTGTCAATCTCACCATTGTTCAAAGCCATGCCATAATAAAGCCAATCACCACGGCGTTCGATAAAAAACAGTGCCCCACCAACAAGAGCGCGACCATAGATTATTCGGGCCGTCGGCAAACCTTGTTTTACAGTTTGCTTAGAAATTTCAGATACCGCGCTCGATGCGCCGCTCTGCGCCTTTGGTGCAAGCAATTTTTGAGCAAGATATGAAGCACCAGAAAGAGCAACGGAGGTTAAGATTGATCCGACCGTAATAGACCCGATTATTGTCGTAGCAGTAAAGGCGCTGAATGCGGCAAACGCTGCAGGGACGGCGGCAATTACTGGTGGCATGGTAACCCCCAAGCCATAATGACATATCGATCGGCAAGCATGGCAACGCCAACGTCAGCGCGCGCTATCCACCAGCCATCCCGGCGAATAGCCAATGCTGGTCCAAATTGACCAAGCACCAAGCCCACGCAAGCTTCAGGATAGGGTTTTGCGGCCTTTTGCAGCCCACACCCTTTAGCCAAGGCAATAGCCGCCTCTACCAGCCCTCCGTATTGGTTGAAAACGGCTTCCGCTTCCGCTTGTGATGTGTAATCAGGAACACCCGCCATGAGGTCAAAACCATAAGCATCTCGCACAAGGCAAGATACCCACTGGCAACAGTCGTCAGCCCCATATTCCATAGGTCCGTCCGCTGCGTTGACTGCAGCGTCCCAATTATCTCTATCAATCATGCTTAAACGACCTTATCCGCAAGGCTTGCCATGCGATCAAACCCGGTATCACCTGGGAATTTATCTTGCGCCCGCTCGTTACTCCAATGCACGGCCTTGCCTTTGCGGGCCGCAAACATTGTAAGGTAACCCGTGATCTGCAAAACCTGATTACCGCCGCTTTCGTTCACTTGAACTGTGTCCATAGTGATGTCTGCGATTAACAATGGATCGGGGATGACTTCCCAATTCGCAGTAAAAAACGCTTGCCACAAAGTAGCCCTGCGACCTTGAATGTTAGGGTCTTGCGCAATTGCTAGACTATCCGCATCCATAAGCGGGCCAACCAATTCGATCATGCATTCTTGAGTTCTAAAAGCAGTGGATGATTTAACCCCGGAAATCCGGCCCATTTTACCGAGTGCTACAAACGTGTTGCCATTCCAATCAATTGATTTAATGCCAGAGTTTACGCGGATCAAGCCCGCGGGGTGATCGAGTTCAAGAAGCTGCAAAGTGCGGAAACTTGGTGATAAAATTTCAGCTAGGACTTGAGGCGTAACGCTCCTCATAAATCAATGGCCTCAACAAAATCTAACGACATACCGCCTACCGTGTTGACCTTTCCATGCCTGACGGCTTGGTCGCTATCCGGTGTCATCCGCATTTTTACAGCTGGCCGCGTCAAAACTACGGGGTCACCATCTGCCACGCCTTGCCGCAGACCCGGAATAAATTGCACAAGCGCCACGCCAGACACATTGGCTTTGACATTGTCGGTCACCTCATAAAGGTAGCCATTGATGCCAAATTTATCACCCTTGTATAAAACTGGAATAAGGGCAGGAAATCCGTCAATCGAAACCGAACGCTGCCCTTTCGGGGCCGCCACCGAAACCATTGTAGACCACGCCGGGCCAGACCACGTAACCCCACCGCTCCACGTAATGCCACCGCTCCACAAAATTGGTGCCGCATTCATCAATGCCCGCACAGTTTGGCGTTTTCTGTCGTAAAGCTGAACCGGGTTTACCGGGCCTTCCAAGAGGTCTAGGAACGACTGCAGTTCAAAGGCGTTATCGTCGCTTTGTTCTGGGATTGTAAAGCTGCAAACCCAAATGTTTCCGAGTGCCGACGACTTGGATGTACCAGTATAAGGGCTGGCAGAGTTTTGCGTTATCGGCAAAACGCGAAACGAATGTTCACGCCAACCCCATTTGTCTGATGGCCATGAATAGATCGGCATATCAGAATGATCCGTTCAAAGCGCGTTCCATTTGGAAAGCATTGATTGCGTTTTTGTGCCCATTGTTGGCAAGCTTTGTGAGCTGCATTTGAAGCTTGGCAATAGCGCCAGCGTCGGCCCCGCGCGCATCAATTGCGTAATTGATTGATTGCCCGTTTGAACGCGTCATATTTGCAGGTTCAATGTTTTGACTAGACCTCATAGCCGGGATTGAAGGGGCACTAAACGAACGCCCTACCACGCCACCCTTGGCGTACTTTGGCAACGTGCCAAGTCGCATTGCTTCGAGTATTGGACCATATTTCTTGGTCTCCGCAGCAGGCATAATATGCTCACCTTTAGAAATTCTCGCCATGCCGCCGCCTGAGACAATTGCCGGGATCGAGTCCGACGTGCCAGTGCCCGGACCACTTACCACGCCACCCTTGGCGTACAGTGAAACGCCGCCACCGCCCGTTACTGCGCTGCCGAAAATACCACTAAAAAGTTGACCAAAAAACCCGCCACTCTCTTGGCTGCCAAACAACCCAGCAAAAGCACCCTCACCAAACACCGCCGCCCGCAACATTTCTCGGATCATGACTGAAGCCATTTCCTTGAAACCTTCGGAAACACTTTTGCTGCCATCTAAGATCGAAAAAAATGTGCTTTCTGCACTGCTTTTCAGGAAGCCGAAAGCTTCTCTTTGATCGTCAAGATTTCTTTGCCATTCTTCAGCTTCTGTTTTGGCGGCTTCAGTTGCGGCCTCGGTAGCCTCTTCGAGTTGATCGTGCTCTGCTGTTAATGTTGCCAGTGCATCTGCCGCCGCTATCGCAGCGTCACGTTGTTCGTTCGTTGAATTCGCGGCCAATCCAGAAAGCGCAATAGCCCGCGTTTTAACCGCATTCGAAAGTCCGTAAGTTTTGATTTCCAGTTGCAGGGCTTTAACCTGTTCATCAAGACCTTCAACAAATTGGTCGATAGCCTTCGATTCCGCCTCAATCTTTTGCTTTGCGGCCTCTTTCGTTTCTAAGGCTTTTTTACTTGCATCGTCGGTGGCGGTTTTGGCAGATTTAAGCGCTTCTTGGGTTCGCACTTCTTGTGCGATTAATTTACCCTCAGCACTTTGTGCCGTAACCCCCGCCTTAATAAGTTCCTCACGAATGCGGCGCTCGACATTGTTCAGAGAAAGCAGTTCGGTTTCCAACCGAAGATCAGCAAGTAAATTCTTGTCAACAGACTTACCACTAGATTTCGGTGGCAAAATAGTAGCCGGGGCAAGCAAAGGAAGCGGGCTTAAGTCGCTTTTGCCATCACCACTGAGAGTTTTAACAGGCGCTTTTTGAAGTGCATCAGCCCACCGCCCGCGTGGCGAAGTGCCTTCACCCTCTGGAAACACCCCCTCATAGCCATCAAGGAATGAACCAATAGACGAAAAAGCTTGCCGAATTAAATCGACCTCTTTCATCGAAGTATCAAAAAATGCGCTACCTGATTGAGCCATCGATACGGCCATCGATTGCCACATTTTTTGAATAGAGGCGGTTACAATGTTGTATTTCTTTTCGATTTCATCAGCAGCCGCTATTTGTGAAGCGGAAAGAATAGCGCCTGACTCATTGGCACTCTTAGCCATAGCATCAAGGCCAGCGCTACCGTTGCGTAAGGCTTCAATAAAATCACGACCCGCTTCTTTGCCAAACGCCATAACCGATAAATTCAAAGCGTCTTCAGCAGTGGCCGCATTTTTGATGAGGTCTGCATAGTCTTTGACCAAATCGACCATTGGACGAAGCTTGCCCTCACGATCCGTGAATGCAATGTTATTGGCTTTTAGGATGTCTGCAAGTTCACCTTCACCCGCCCGCGCCTCTGACATTTTTTCTGCAAAGCGCTGCAATCCACTTGATGCGCGCTCCTCGCTAATGCCAACTTGGTTGAATGCGTAAAGGAATTCTTGGAGTTGATCTGTGGTCAATCCGATGTTCTGCGCAAGATCACCTATGTCAGCCACAGCCTTCACAGCAGAGCCTATTGAGCG
>JAYUOP010000281.1:0-5648 GCA_043760745.1 Hyphomicrobiales bacterium | reverse complement strand
TTTGAAGTGCTGGCATAAACATCGCGAATTTGCAGATAAGTTTGTGTGGCTGGAAAGTCTGCTGATTTTTCTTTGGTCAAATCAGCGCGCAATTTTTTATCATCAATGCCAAGATTGTATTTTTTGATCACGACACGCAAAGCTGTTTCAGTGCCACTCACTTTTGTGGTGGGTTGCTGATCCTTGCCATACAACAGCAAATCACCATCCGTTGCCAGCTTGTTTTTACTCAGCACACTGATGATTTTTTGAAATGCAGCATTGCGGCTCGCATAGCGACCCGCATTGTAATCAGCGAAACGATAGATTTTTTTATTGTAGCCAGATTCGTATCCGAGCAATTGCATCACGCCATAATGCATGCCGCCATGGCGCGTATAGAGATCATCACGAACCGCATATACATCAGCCAAATTCATCGGCAAATATCTGCCTTCGCGCGCTTTGGCCAAAGCAAACCGCACCGACACTTGCATCGAGCCAATGGTGTTAATGTCATTGCGGTCTTCAATCATCTGATTAAGCAAACCGCTTTGCACCAGAAGGCTAAGGCTTGAGCGCTTCCCAGCATCATCTACAATCGACCGATATGTCATATCCAAATCGCGTTCTGTTTTCGCGGCACGAATGCGCGCCATATAGCTTTCTCCAAGGCTTGGTGACGTTTCAAGAAAATTCAGCGCAACACGACCAAGAATGGGTATCCGACCAAGCTTTGTTTGCAAACTTTTCTCTGCAAGTGCGCCAAGCCCCGGCACTGAAGGATCGGCCACAAAACCAGATTCTTGCGCAATCACGGCAATTGAAGAGCAAATATTCTCGCGCGATGCAGGCAAAGATTGGTTACGCAATACATCAAGCAAATCAATCGCCCAGCCCTGCGGGTCAACAACATTGGCCCGAGCATTTCGGATCAACCGCGTGGTATCGGCAATGGACGCGTCCTGCGCCTGCACTAAGCCAGTGCTTGCCAAAACTGCGATTACACATGCAAATCGTTTCATGCTGTCGGTTTTAGCGGGATTTGTGGCCAATTTATATTGCTTCATTTTTCGCCCTGCGATACGCCAATCCAAACAGGAGAATGGGATGTTTAAAAGAGCCGATGCCGTAGAACTTGATGCCGCAGATATACTCAAGCACAAGCGTGCTGAATTCTCTCTTCCCGATGGCATGATTTATCTCGACGGCAATTCGCTTGGCGTTTTGCCAAAGGCAGCTGTCGCCCGCGTGAAGCATGCCGTGGATGTGGAATGGGGCATTGATCTCATCACCTCCTGGAACAAACATGGCTGGTTTCAAAAACCCTTGGAGATCGGCAACAAAATTGCGCGTCTCATCGGCGCACCAAAAGACAGCGTGATCGTCGCCGATTCAATTTCCATCAACATGTTTAAAGTGCTCAGCGCCGCACTGGCCAAAAATCCGAAGCGCAAAGTAATTTTATCAGACTCCGGAAATTTCCCCAGCGATCTTTATGTGGCCCAAGGCCTGAGCAGCTTTATGAATGACGGCCATGAATTGCGCGTGGTCGAACCCGAAGCGGTAATGGACGCCATCACGGATGATGTGGCAGTGGTGATGTTAACCGAAACCGATTATCGCAGCGCGAGGCGCCATGATATGAAAGCGGTGTCCGACAAAGCCCACGCCATGGGCGCATTGGTCATTTGGGATTTAGCACATTCGGCAGGCGCAGTGCCCGGGCGCTTGGAAGAAGTGAATGCCGATTTCGCCGTGGGCTGCACCTATAAATATTTAAACGGCGGCCCCGGCTCTCCCGCATTCGCCTATGTGCATCCACGTTTGCAAAACGAGGTGATGCCAGCCCTCGTGGGCTGGTGGGGCCATGCCGCACCTTTTGCCTTCGCGCAAAATTATGAGCCAGCTGCGGGCATCATCCGCATGCAATGCGGCACGCAGCCCATTCTCTCGATGCAAGCCTTAGACGCGGCAATGGATGTGTGGGCTGATGTGGACATGGTTGATGTTTACGCCAAGGCACAAAAAATGTGTGCGTTGTTTGTGGAACTGGCCGAAGCGCGCTTGGCCAAGCACGGCGTTCAACTTTATGGCGCGCGTGATTTCGGAAAACGTGGCAGCCATGTTTCCCTTCGCCACGAACAATCCTATGCCATTATGCAGGCCCTCATTTCCAAACGCGTAATCGGCGACTTCCGCGCGCCCGACATGATGCGCTTTGGCTTTGCACCACTTTATAACTCTTATGCCGATGTGTGGGATGCTGTGGAGGTGCTGCGCCAAGTGCTCGACGAGAAATTGTGGGACGTGCCGAAGTTTAGAGAGCGGAAGGCTGTGACGTGAGAGCGAAAGGTTGTGCCACGAAACTGAATTAGCAGTTTTGGAAAATTGCTTTCTAATCAGGCGTTGATACTAGCTGGAAACCAAATTCAATTTAAATCGTCACCCCTGCGAAAGCAGGGATGACGGCTTGCCAGTGGATGAGTTCTCGCTACTGTATTAAAAGCTTGATAAAACCTTGTTCATCAAGATGGTTAAATGGATAAGTAATAATTCGTGAGGAGTGGACCAATGCGGCTACGATTGATTTACTCTGGTGAACTTAAGGCAAGTCAACCACCAGATCGGAGTACTGGAGAACCAAAGCATAGTTTTCACAAACACCAAATACGTAAAGAATTTCACATTCAACTCAAGCGTTTCTGGGAGCAAGATTATTTTTTAAGTTCGGCCAGGGTTGAACCCATTTACTACAAAGTTGACACTTCTGTATCTGAATATGAAAAATTTTGGCAACCGGATTCAAACCAGTTCGTGCCACTAAATAAAGCTGTAGCAAATATGCATAAAGAATACGGATTCAAATTTGTGCCACTAGCGCGCAAAGATTGGAAATTGCACTGCAAATTGTCGATACTTTTGTTACGTCAGGACGGAATCAACTCGGCCGTTAGTGCCGGCGATATAGACAATCGTATTAAGACAATTATTGACGCGCTTACAAAACCTGCCCATCTAAATCAGCTTCCACCAAATGAAAGTCCCAGCAATGGGGAAGACCCATTTTATTGTCTGCTTGAAGACGATAGGCTTGTTACTTCACTCCAGGTAGAATCTGATATTTTGCTGCAATCAAATTCTTCAAACAATTACGCTCACGTTGTAATTTCGGCAGATATTAGGCCTCATACTGTTGATATGTTCAATCTATCGTTTGCTTCTTAAATTATACCCCTCAAGCCGCCGTCGCCGTGATCTTCAAATCTAGCGCCTTCATCACTTTCAGAATCGTCGCAAATTCTGGGTTGCCTTCGGCACTCAGCGCTTTGTAGAGGCTCTCGCGCGAGAGGCCGGTTTTGCGGGCCACTTCGGTCATGCCTTTGGCGCGGGCCACTGTGCCGAGCGCATTGGCGATGAGTGCTGGGTCTTCTGTTTCGAAAATATCTTCTAAAAAAATCCGAATGGCTTCGGCGGAATCCAGATAGTCAGCTGCATCGTAAGGATAGGTTTTTATTTTTGCCATTTTATTCCTCCAAATCATCTGCCAATTGCTTGGCGCGTTTTATATCTCTGTCCTGCGTTGCCTTATCGCCACCGCAAAGCAAAATGATGAGAACCTTGCCCCGCTGTTTGAAATAGACGCGGTAGCCGGGGCCAAAATGTAAACGTAATTCGCTAATGCCCTCGCCCACTGGCGCAACATCGCCTGCATTGCCATTGGCTAAACGGAAAATGCGTGCGTTAATTTTGATCCGAACCTCCGCATCGCGCAGACCGTCGATAAAATCTTGATAAACCTGCGTGCGACGAATTTCGATCATTAACGTGTGTATCTTATGGGATACGAATTGTCAAGTGAGTGAAACTCTTAGCTCATTGCCCCTCCCTCTCCCGCGGCGCGGTAGAGGGGTTTCTCCTGCATTTTCAGCTGCCGATCGTCGCCGCCCGCGAAAGAGGACGGTTTTTAGGTTTTTTCAACTTTTTTAAAAAAAATTTGCGGCTCATGTCGAAATTGATAAAGTTCAATCGTCCTTTGGGTGTTGAAACCCTTTAACTTAGACGGAGTGACCATGATTTTCTCAGTAACACCAATCTATGCCCTGCCAGTGGCGGCAATTTATATCATCTTGTGGATGCGCGTAACAATGTTGCGCTCAGCAACGGGAACCTCCATCGGCGATGCCAATAATCCAGTTCTCCTTCACCGTATTCGCCAGCATGGCAATTGCGCGGAGTGGATCTTCTTTATTCTGATCCTCATGATTCTTGCTGAAGGCATGGGTGCCCCCAAAATGTATCTCCACATTTCAGGCGCGCTTCTTCTGATTGGCCGGATTGCCCACCCCTTTGGTCTTAAAATCGACAATGCCAGCCATCCGCTGCGTTACGTCGGCAACGTCACCAACCTTCTCGCAGCACTCAACGCCATGGTTTGCCTTGGCGTAAATATTCTCGGCCTGTAATTCAACCTCAACACTCAAAGGACAAATATCATGCAATACATGTTTCTCATTTATAACGACCCCTCCAAAGAACCAGCTTATGGCACGCCCGCTTTCCAAGAGATGATGGGTGGATTTTTCGCCGCCAATGAAAAAATGAAAGCCGATGGCGTTTTGCGCGGCGGTGAAGGACTAAAAGGCATTGAAACGGCCACGTCCCTCCGCATTAAATCTGGCAAGGTCGAAACCATGGACGGCCCATTTGCTGAAACCCGCGAACACTTGGGTGGATACTATGTGGTTGATGTTCCTGATCTGGATGCAGCACTGAAATATGCAGCGCTGCTGCCTTCAGCCCATTTCGGCACCATCGAGGTGCGACCGCTGATGGATTACAATCCAGCGCGTTAATCGATGAATCAAGCCGCCCCCAAGGCTATTGCCGTAGCCAAAATTCTCGACAGCGCCATGCGGTCGGATCGGGGGCGGCTTCTAGCTGCTTTAGTGGCGGGCTTACGCAATCTGTCACTGGCTGAAGAAGCGCTGCAGGAAGCAGCCGTTTCCGCCATGGCGCATTGGGCGCGCTCGGGCATTCCCAATTCTCCTCAAGGCTGGCTGCTCACCGTGGCGCGGCGAAAAGCTTTAGACCGCTTGCGCGGTTCTGCCCGCGAAAACAAGAAGGCAAAAGACTTGTCACTGTTCATTGAAGAAGAAACGCAAGAAGGCGAAGATATTCCAGATGAGCGCTTGCGCCTGATCTTTGCTTGCTGCCACCCTGCCCTGGAAATGAAATCGCGCATCGCCCTCACGCTGCGCAGCGTGTGTGGCTTGACCACCGCAGATATCGCGCGGCTATTTCTCGATCAAGAAACCACCATGGGCCAGCGCCTCAGCCGCGCCAAAACTAAAATTGCTGCTGCTGGCATTCGCTTTGAAGTGCCAGAGCCAGAGCACTGGCCCGCCCGATTGGATGCTGTTCTCACCACAATCTATTTGATCTTCACCACAGGCTATGTGGCGGGGCCAGACGAACCGCGCGACCTTTGTCAAGAAGCCGAATATCTTATGCGCCTGATCAATCAGTTGCGCCCTGGAGATGCAGAGATTGAAGGCGCAATTGCCATGATGCTGCTGACAGCTGCCCGCCGTCCTGCACGGATCGGCAGTGATGGTGCAAGCTTGCCACCTACAGAACAAAACCGGGTTTTATGGAGCCAAACTAAA
>JAYUOP010000280.1:0-15307 GCA_043760745.1 Hyphomicrobiales bacterium | reverse complement strand
GCCCGAAATGGTGGAAAATTACAGTCGAACCAAAATAGTTGGGTGAAGCATGCATGTATTGATTATTGGCGCTGGCGGAATGTTGGGTGCCAAATTGGTTTCGCGGTTGGCAAAAGATGGTCGACTAGGAAGTGCTGAAATCAGCAAGATGACGCGCCATGATGTGGTTTTGCCGCCACCGCCGCCGCCATCTGGATTTGCAGTTGATACATTTGTGAGTGATCTCACGGGAGAAGGCGAGGCTGCAAAATTAGTGGCAACGCGGCCCAATGTTATTTTCCATCTTGCGGCAATTGTGTCTGGCGAGGCGGAAGCTAATTTTGAAAAAGGTTACCGGATCAACCTCGATGGCACGCGGTTATTGTTTGAGGCGATCCGCGCTGTGGGTGAAGGATATTGTCCAAAGGTTTTGTTTACATCTTCGATTGCGGTGTTCGGCTCGCCTTTCCCTGAGGCGATTGGCGATGAGTTTTTGAATGCACCATTGACCAGCTATGGCACGCAAAAAGCGATTTGCGAACTGCTGTTGGCGGATTATTCGCGGCGCGGAATTTTTGATGGCATTGGTCTTCGTATGCCTACTGTTTGCGTGCGCCCCGGCAAGCCGAATAAAGCGGCATCAGGTTTTTTCTCGAATATCATTCGCGAACCGTTGGCGGGGATGGAAGCTGTTTTGCCCGTCTCTGAATCGGTACGGCATTGGTTTGCATCGCCCCGTGCTGCGGTCGGTTTTTTGGTTCAAGCGGCTGCAATGGATTTAAAGCTGTTGGGAACCCGGCGCAACTTATCCCTACCCGGTCTATCCTGCACGGTTGGCGAGCAGATTGAAAGTTTACGTCGGATTGCGGGCCCAAAAGCCGTTGAACTCATCCGGCGCGCGCCCGATGAAACCATTATGAAAATTGTGAGTGGCTGGCCGGAGAACTTCACGCCGACACGGGCAATGGCTTTGGGATTTAAAGCGGAAACCAATTTCGATGAATTAATCCGCGTTCATTTGGAAGATGAATTGAGCTGATCGCATGCAAATTTAAGCATGCTGCTGCAGCGTTTGCAGTAGTGGCGAGGATTTTTCGATTCACTTATACAGCCGAGTTATGAACCCGATTGAGAATCGAACCCATGGCATTTTTTGGATGCTGGCTACTATGGCCTGTTTTATCGCACTTGATGCAATGATGAAACTTGGTCTGGAAACGTATTCGCTAGTGCAAGTCACATGGGGCCGGTTCTTTTTTGCGACCATAATTGCGATCATTTTGTGTGGCCGGAATTTGCCCAAATTAGCCATAAGCGTGGTCCCGAAAGCGCAATTTGTAAGATCGATCTTGCTGATGTCCACCACCGCATTTTTCAATTTCGGCATCATGACGACGCCCTTGGCCACGGGCACGACCATCATGTTCATGTCGCCCATTATCGTCACACTGCTTTCGATATTTGTTTTAGGCGAACATGTGGGCTGGCGGCGTTGGGCATCGATTGTGGTTGGGTTTATCGGTGCAGTCATCGTCGTTCGACCATGGGAAAGCGGTTTGGCGGGTGTGGGCAGCGGTATTCTTGGCCTTCTCGTAGCGGCGTTTTTCAATGCGTCATATCAAATCGTAACCCGGCAAACCCGCGTCGACAATCCTTGGACTTCATTGCTTTATACGGCCGCCGTCGGTGCCGTTATCAGTACGATGATCTTACCTTGGTTCTGGAAAACACCTGATCTTTATGGCGCAGCTTTGTTGCTTGGATCAGGCGCTATGGGTTGCCTTGGCCATCTCTGTTTAATTCGCGCATTTCGGGCTGCTCCCGCCTCTGTGGTTGCGCCATTTTCATATAGTTCTTTGATCTGGGCCACGTCTCTTGGCTACTTCATCTGGGGCGATTGGCCTGATTATTATACGTGGATAGGAGCCGCGCTCATCATAAGTTCGGGACTGTATATTTTCTTGCGTGAGCGGCGTTTAAAGTTGGCACATGACGCTGGCGAACAGTTGTGCAACGAGCAAGCAGCTTAAAGCCTAATTCCATCATGCAAAAGCTTTGGGTCAATCGTAATTTCATCGGCTGTATGGCGATTTTTTTTGGTGTGTTGGTTTTTTCAACACAAGATGCCATCGTAAAATCGCTGAGTGGCACGCATGCCGTGAGCCTGGCGATTGTTATGCGCAGTTTAGTCTCGATCCCGGTACTCTTCAGCTTTGTCGCTTTTGAAGGCGGGCTATCTTCATTGCGCACCAAGTATGGTTGGTTCCTTATCGTGCGCGGATTGATATTGTTATCGGCCTACACATTCTACTATCTCGCATTTCCAGCCCTGCCTTTTGCTGAGGCCATTACGCTCTATTTTGTGGCACCGTTGCTGGTGACAATCCTTTCTGGGTTGCTATTGCGCGAGGAGATTTTACCATTGTCATGGTTTGCGATTTTGTTGGGGTTAGTCGGCGTGGTGATTATTTTGCAGCCCGGCAGTGCGCTGTTTGAGCCTGCCGCATTGCTGAGCCTTTTTAGTGCTGTCACTTATGCTTTGTGTATGGTCATGACGCGAAAATATGGCGCGCAAATTCCGGCGAGCGTTACGGTGTTTTACACCAATGCCGTTTATTTGATCGCAGCGTCCGCTTTTGCACTTTATGTGTCGACCTTGCCAGCAATGGATTACGGTCATCCTAGCCTTAATTTCTTACTTCGTCCTTGGGTTTGGCCTACCACTTATGATCTATTTTTGCTCGGCGCATGCGGTGTTATTGCATCTGTTGGGATGGTGCTACTGACCCATGGCTACCGCACTGGCGACGCCAATCTCGTTACCGTTTTTGAATACACCGGCATGGTTTGGGCTGCCATCTGGGGATATTTATTTTTCGCTGAAGTGCCGAGGTCCACAACTTTTATCGGCATGGCATTCATTGCTACGGCTGGATTGATATCACTTTGGGCAAGCGTAAAAAAGCCTAGCTCTTCGTAACTTTATCTAATGCCAGAAGCTTGGCTAAAAAGCTCTCCATGTCTTTCAAGTGCATCATGTTGGGGCCGTCGGATGGTGCGTTATCGGGGTCTTGATGGGTTTCGACAAAAACGCCTGCTACACCCACAGCAACTGCTGCTCGTGCGAGGACCGGAACCATCGTGCGATCCCCACCTGTTGACGCGCCCTGCCCGCCTGGTTGCTGAACTGAATGTGTTGCATCGAAGATCACAGGCGCACCGGTCTGCGCCATGATTGGCAATGACCGCATATCGGACACCAAATTATTGTAGCCAAAGCTTGCGCCGCGCTCAGTCAATAGGATGTTTGGATTGCCGCTATCGAGCAGTTTTTGAACGACGTTCTTCATGTCCCAAGGCGCTAAGAACTGTCCCTTTTTAACATTGACCACGCAGCCAGTTAGCGCTGCCGCGACGAGCAAATCAGTTTGACGGCACAGAAAAGCAGGAATTTGCAGAATATCAATAACTGGAGCAAGCTCCGCACATTGATGAATTTCGTGAACATCGGTAAGAACGGAAAGGCCGAGCTTTGCTTTGATATCAGCAAAAATGGCGAGAGATTTCTCCAAGCTAATGCCGCGCTTGCCATTGATGCTGGTGCGGTTGGCTTTATCAAATGAGCTTTTGTAAATCAGACTAATGCCCAGTTTTTCGCAAATCGTTTTGAGGCTTTCTGCCATCATAAACGCATGGTCGCGGCTTTCCATTTGGCATGGGCCGGCGATGAGCGATAAAGGACCGTGATTTGAAAACGTTACCGTGCCAATGCGAACTTCGTGATTAGGTGTCATGTGGGATATACCAAAAAAGTTCCTGAGCCGTGGGCATAGAGCTTTCCCGCTCCATCGACAAGTTTTGCCTCTGCGGTCAGCATGGTGCGCCCAGCGTGGATGACATTTGCAGTGCAGAATAGCGGGCTGGTGTCAGCAGTGATTTTGCCGACGTAATTCACCTTGAGTTCAATTGTGCCAAATCCAACGCTTTTTCCTAGCTTGGTTTGTACAGCGCAACCAAGTGCGGAATCGATCAGGGTTGCTGTGTAGCCACCGTGAATTCGGGCTTGCGGATTGTAAAACTGTGCTGTGGGGTGGGCCTCAAAAACCGCTTGCCCATCCGCTACGCTGATCAAACGCATACCCATGGTCGTTCCCATTGGGGAGGCTTTCGCACCCGCGATCATTGTTTGCAAAAATGCTAAACCAGTTTGGGTTTTGAAATCATTCATTTGAGTTTGGCAAACTCCGTTGCGGCTGGGATAACGATAGACTTAGCGGCAAATTCTTTGACAATGGCCAAGCGTAATTGGCTTGCTACTTCTGCTCCTTCAAAGATATCAGACACTAAGGCGCGCACTTCAAACTCCATCGCGATTGTGCCAAATTTTGCGAGTTGAACCAAGGGGGCTGGATAGCGCAACACTTTGGGGTGGCGTTTCAGAATATCTTGGAGAACTTCCGTGACGAGGTCAACGTCGGTTCCGTAGGCCACATTCACGCTCACCAAGAACCGGCCTGAAGTGTCGCGGTGCATCCAATTTCTGACGGGCTCTGTTATCAGATTAGAGTTTGGAACAATGATCGTGCAACTATCAAATGTTTCAATTTCAGTTGAGCGCACATTGATTTTTTTGATGATCCCTTCGCCTGCGGCCGTTACAACCCAGTCACCAACCCGTACCGGGCGTTCCGCCAAAAGGATCAAGCCGGACACAAAGTTATTGACGATGGACTGTAAGCCAAAACCGATACCGACGCCAAGCGCACCGGCAATAATGGCCATATTCGAAAAATCAATGCCAGCGGCGCTGAGCGCAAAAGCTGCTGTAAGGATGTAGCCCACATAGTTTGCCCCCGTGCGCACAGAATCTTGTACCCCCCGATTCATCGTCGTTTGCGAAAGAACGCGCGTATCTAACCAGCGCGTGATAAAACGCGTGAGCACAATTCCAGCGATGAAAAGACCGATGATGGTCAGGATGGTGAAAGGCGAGATTGAAAAACTACCGATCTTAATGCCTAAGACGGCCGTGTTGATCAAAGATTGAAAATCAACCCAGGTCACCGTCCACAGCGCTAGCAAAGATGGTATACCGACCAACACTAACACCACATCTGTCAGTGTACGGAATAAAAGTCCAAATCGCTTTAGACCTTTTTCGCCAAACCCTGCGAAGCGGCGCAGAGCATTTCCAACTTTAGAAAATGGTTCGTGGATTGTATCGGATAAAGCGTCCACCCAATGATGGATCAAGAAAAGGAAAGCCGCAAGCAATGTTGTGTCGAGAATTTGCCCGACAATAAAGTATCCCAAAGCGATGTATCCAAGCAGTATGGATAAAGTAGCAACAGCAAGTAATATCCAGATAAACGGGATAAGGCTGACAAACCAAGCGAGGTATACTGGGCGGTTACCGGTATCATGGGCAGCAACCGATTGCTGTTTTAACATGCGTAATGCAGCCGCAATCAAAAGGATCATAATTGCGGCCGCGATTGCAGACTGCCCAATAGAAAGGCCGACCGGCAAATATAGTTTATCCGAAAGTGCGCCTAAAGATTTTGCACCAGTATGGATAAAAGTTGCGGCGAAAACCAGAATAGGCAAACGGCTCGCAGTTTTTTCATCGATATTTATCAAGCGCCAGTTCGGGCGGCGCGGGGCGCAAACGAACCAGGCAAGTGCTGTTTGAAAAGCTGTTGGGATAAGTGTTTCACCGATCACACTGAATATCGGCTCGATGCGCGGCGACCACATATTGGCAAGTTGCAAAGAAGCACCAGCGAGAATGGCCAAGCAAACGCCGATCACGAAAACACCAATACTGCCCCATACGACGCGCCATAAACGGTTTTGCGGTCTTACCTCTGTCAGGTCAGGTTTTTTGCTCGGCAGCCAGCCAAGGAAGGTAATGCCAAGAAAACGATTGAGCATCCAAATAGCAGCAACTACGCTTGGCAATAACAGGAGCCCAAAATAGTTAGTGTTGCTTGCTTGAACTTGCCACCATCCCGCGATGAGACTTGCGACACGCTTTGTTAGCAGATCGACACCAGCGAATGTATCAACCCAAAACTGCGGGTTGAGAACAGATTTTCCGGCATTGAATATGCGTTGAAAAAACGCAGTGCGCTGCAGCGTTGAAACTTTGCTTGCTAATTGTTCGGCTTCAAGGGCGACCAATTCCATTTGCTTTTGCGCGGCCGCAATTTTTGCGGCTAAGGCTGTCAGATTGGCGCGCTCAGCAGATATTGCAGCGGTTTCGGTTGCGCCTTCAGCGGGCGGCGGACCAAGTTGAGCGAGTTGTTGGGTGATTTCATTCAGGGGATCATTTAACTTGGTGGCAAACCCCAAGCCATCAACCCGGATGGTTTCTAATAGCCGTTTTTGCTCAACCAATTGTTCATCGGTCACGCCGGGTTGGATGACGACACCTTGAATGCGTTCGATGTCAGAGCGAAATGCTGAGACTTCTTTTTCGGCTATTGCAAGCTGGGTTTCATCATAGCCAAATGCTGGAACCAAGCCGCCAAAGATCAGCGCGGCGATACAGAGAGCGCGGATAATGAACCGCGTGAGCATCTCTTAAACCAAACGGCTTTGCACCATTGCAGCTTCAATGAATGAAGCAAACAATGGATGCGGGTCAAGCGGTTTTGATTTCAGTTCAGGGTGATATTGCACGCCGATGAACCATGGATGATCGGGATACTCGATGGTTTCAGGCAACAAGCCATCGGGCGACATGCCCGAAAATAACATGCCCGCATTTTCGAGTTGAGCGCGGTAAGCAGTATTTACCTCATAACGATGGCGATGGCGTTCGGAGATATGCGTGCCGCCATAGATTTTTGCGATCAAGCTATCTTTCGCGAGAACGCTGTCATAGGCGCCAAGACGCATGGTACCGCCGAGATCGCCGCCGGATTTACGGATTTCAAGCTCGTTGCCCTTCATCCATTCTTTCATTTCGCCGACCACTGGTTCTTTGGTTTTGCCAAATTCCGTGGAGCTCGCATCGGCCACACCGCAGAGGTTGCGGGCGGCTTCAATGCAGGCCATTTGCATGCCAAAACAAATGCCAAAATATGGCACATTGTGAATGCGGGCGAAGGTGGCAGCGCGAATTTTGCCTTCTGCGCCGCGTTCGCCAAAGCCGCCGGGAACCAAAATACCATGTACGCCATCGAGATAAGGTGCTGGGTCTTCTTTTTCAAAAACCTCGGATTCAATCCATTGCAGATTGACCTTCACATTATTGGCAATGCCGCCATGAACGAGCGCTTCATTCAGCGATTTGTAAGCGTCTAAGAGGCCAGTATATTTGCCAACGACTGCGATGGTCACTTCGCCTTCGGGGTGGGTTATGCGTTGAGTGATGTCGTTCCAGCGCGAAAGGTCGGGCTGCTTGGCATCGGTGATCCCGAAAGCTTCCAGCACTTCTTGGTCGAGCCCTTCGGCATGATAAGCGCGCGGCACGTCATAAATGCTTTTAACGTCGAGCGCTTGGATCACTGCACTTGGCCGCACGTTACAGAATAATGCGATTTTGCGGCGTTCGTTGACCGGGATTTCGCGGTCGGCGCGGCATAAGAGAATATCGGGTTGAATACCAATCGACCGGAGTTCTTTAACCGAATGCTGGGTTGGTTTGGTTTTGAGTTCGCCTGCCGTTGGAATGTAAGGCAGCAGCGTTAAATGAATGAAGATGCAATTGCCGCGCGGTTTTTCTTGGCCAAATTGGCGGATCGCTTCAAAGAATGGCAGGCCTTCAATATCGCCAACTGTGCCACCGACTTCGACGAGGATGAAGTCAAAGCCATCTGATCCTGCTTCGACGAAATCTTTAATGGCGTCGGTTACATGCGGAATAACTTGCACTGTGCCGCCGAGGAAATCGCCGCGCCGCTCTTTGGCGATAATTTCTTGGTAGATTTTACCCGTGGTTATGTTGTCTTGTTTATTGGCATGGCGGCCAGTGAAGCGCTCATAGTGGCCGAGATCAAGATCGGTTTCGGCGCCATCATCGGTCACAAACACTTCGCCATGCTGATATGGGCTCATGGTGCCGGGATCAACGTTGAGATAGGGATCGAGCTTCCGAAGGCGCACCGAATAGCCACGCGCTTGCAAAAGCGCTCCGAGAGCCGCCGATGCCAAACCTTTGCCTAACGAGGAAACCACGCCGCCAGTAATGAAAATAAAACGCGCCATGGGAATTAATCCTAGTCTTCAAACAACGTGATTCGGAACCTGAATTCTGAAAATTCAGGCTGCTGTGGAAAGGTGTGAAACACTTTGGTTTCACACGCGCATCATTATGGAGCGACGGGAACCGTCGGAACCTCAGGCTTGGCTGGAGCCAATTTCGGAAGCACACTTTCGGCAGGCTTTGTGGCATCGGTTGTGGCTGGAGCCGAAGTCGTGGCATTATCAAACACTGAGCCGCCGCCGCTTGTGCGAGTGGACAAAACTGTGAGCGAAATTGAAGTGATGAAGAAACCCAAGGCCAAAAAGGCCGTTGTACGGGTCAATGCATTTCCAACGCCGCGCGCCGAGAATATCCCGCCACCAGCACCGCCGCCACCTCCACCAATACCAAGCGCCCCGCCCTCAGAGCGCTGCAACAACACCACGCAAATAAGCGCCAATGCGATAATGAGATGAATAACGAGAAGTACTGTTTGCATAATTGGATCACCACTATAAATGTTTGCCAGCGTTTAACGGGTATATCGTGTGGGCGCAACAGGCTTTCAAGGTGGTTGACGGTTATGCAGATTTCGCTCACCCTGAGGAGCTCGCCCTTGCTAGCCTCGAAGGGCGGTCACATCAAGCTCAGGAGCCAATCATGCCCGGCGCAATCGTCTACATCGTCAAATGCGCTGATGGCAGTTATTACACCGGGCTAACCAAACAAGAAGACGTTGAGGCCCGCGTATGGGAACATAACAACCATATTTTCCCTGACTCATACACCAGCACCAGATTGCCCGTCTCTTTAGCCTACGCCGAGCACTTCGATCTCGTTCTCGATGCCATCAACGCCGAACGCCGCATCAAAGGTTGGTCCCGCGCAAAGAAAGAAGCCATGATTGCGGGCGATTGGGAGGCGTTAATCAATTTGTCAAAACGCCGTGGTGGAAAACCAGCCCAATAACTGGGTGCTTCGAGGCTCGCTACGCTCTCACCTCAGCATGAGGGTGTTGAAACAATCCCTAACCCTGAGGCGTGAGCAAAGCGAGCCTCGAAGGGCTGCATGCCACAAATCTGGGTGCTTCGAGGTTCGCTTACGCTCTCGCCTCAGCATGAGGGTGTTGTTGGTTTTTTTCTCCCCTCACCCTGAGGAGCTCGCCCTTGCGAGCCTCGAAGGGCCTTACTTCACGCCCAATCAGGTAGAAGTCCCTCGCGCCAAACTAAGGTATGCTATTTACAAATCTTTTCAAGTTCAAACCTTGGTGGATGCTGGCTTATTATAACTATATCGAAATGTGCAACAGCTCGCGCCTTCCATAATGGTTTGATCGCGCACTAAACTTATGTTGGGGTCGTAGCCTTCGCAGAAGGTGCCGTCGCGGTTGCAGGATAATAAGTGACCAACTTTGCCAAGGCCCATTTCGCGGTAGGTTTCGGCGTATTTGCAGCGGGTGATATTGAAATCAAATGTGGTGTCAGAGGCGCGGAGAACATCCATCTCAAGCGCGCCATCGGCGGTCCAAAGATTATAGAGTTCAATGAAGCTGGCCATGGAGGTGACACCGCCTTCAACTTTCCCAGCGAAGGATTTTCCCTCGGCGATTGCAGCTTTGCGGATCGCTTGGTCTAAAATGGCGGACGCCTTCACCTCGCCAAGCTCAGCCACCATTTCCGCATAAATCGGACCAATGACCTCAGCTTGCAGCTTGCGCTTAACGATGGTTGGGAGTTCCGCCATTTTCTTAATCCTTACATGTAAGCCTTTATAATACCAATGAAATCAGCAGCTTTGAGGCTTGCTCCACCGACCAATGCACCGTTCACATTTGCAGCGCCCATAAGCTCGCTGGCGTTGGACGGCTTCACTGATCCACCGTACAGAATGCGGGTTTTCGGGCCTTCATCGCCCATGATCTTGGCGATTTCGCTACGAATATGGGTGTGGGCTTCGGCGACTTCGGCTACACTTGCCGTGAGCCCCGTGCCAATGGCCCATACGGGTTCATAAGCGATCACGGTGTTCGCAGCGGTTGATCCTGCTGGAATTGAGCCTTTGAGTTGGGCGGAGAGCACAGTCAACGTTTCATTGCCTTTGCGCTGATCTAAGGTTTCTCCAATGCAAATGATGGCGATCAGACCAGCTTTGTGAGCGGCGGCGGCTTTGGAAGCGACTAGTGCATCAGTTTCTTTATGATTGGTGCGGCGCTCAGAATGGCCAACAATAACCGTTGTGCAGCCGGCATCTTTTAACATATCAGCGGAGATGTCACCGGTGTGAGCGCCCGAAACCGCAGCATGGCAATCTTGACCACCAACTTTAATCTTGCTGCCAGCCATAACTTTGCGAACGCGGCTGGCCAACGTTGCAGGTGGACAGATCAAAACATCACATTTCAACTTAACGCCACGCATCATCGCTGCAAGCAAGCGAGGCTCTCGCATCATTGCCGAGGTTCCGTTCATTTTCCAATTGCCAGCCACCAGCGGCTTTGGACTTGTATTCGCCATGTATTTCGCTCCTTAAGGGTAAAATGTGAATCGCGTCATAGCAGACACATCTCGCGCTTGCGAGGGGGAACACTCGCACCTATGATAGGGTATAAAGTCGATTTAGTTTTGAATACCGAAAGGAAGACCCGATGTTAGAAATGATCCGCAATGCAGCCAAGGGCTGGGCGGCGAAAGTATTGATCGCATTATTGGTGGCAAGCTTTGCGGTGTTTGGCATTCAAGATGCGTTCAACGGGTTTGGTTCGAAAGCTTTAGCCACAGTCGGGGATACTGAAATTTCGCCCGAACAATTCCAGCGCTCTTTTGATCGCAGCCTGCAACAATTCAGTGAGCAATCAGGTCAAACCATTTCTATGGAGGATGCGCGGAAACGTGGGATCGACAAAAATGTGTTGGATAATCTCATTCAGGGTGCAGCCGTTGATGCCCAAGGCAAGACGCTGAAATTAGCAATTTCGGACGAAACGATTGCGGCGGATGTGGCCAATAATCCAACATTCCACGATGCCAACGGAAAGTTTGATCCGGCGTTGTTTAAAAATATTTTGCAAAACAATAATGTAACGCCAGAAGGATTTCTGCAAAGCGAAAAAGAAAATCGATTGCGCGCTATTGTGAACCAATCAGCGGTCGCTGGTGCGGTGTTGCCAAAGATTGTGACGGAGAGCCTTTTCCGTTACCGCAATGAACAACGCGATGCGCGATATTTTAGTTTTGTTACGGCTGAAGCGGATGTGCCGGCACCTTCTGAAGATGATTTGAAAAAGCAGTATGAAGCGACGCCGCAAGCTTATACGGCACCCGAATATCGCGCAATTGCAATCATGAAAGTTGAGCCCGCTGATGTTGCTGCGAAAGTGGTTTTGACGGATGATGAAATCGCGGCGGGATATGAGAAATTAAAGAAGGATTATTTCACCCCTGAAAAGCGGACCGTGTTGCAGATTTCATTTCCGTCACTTGATGCGGCAACGAAAGCAAAGGCGCGGATTACTGCGGGCGAAGATTTCCTAAAAGTCGGTTTGGAAACTGGCGCTAAAGAAGCGGATCTGACATTTGCTGATAAATTGAAAACTGATTTTTTTGATGCTGCCATTGCGGATGTTGCCTTTAGTTTGGCGGAGAACGCGGTGAGTGAGCCGGTGGCCGGTAGCCTTTCAACCGCACTTTTAAAAGTGACGAAGATTGCTCTCGAAAAACAATTGACCTTAGCGGAAGTGAAAACCGAACTTTTGCCGCGCCTGCAATTGGATCGCGCTAAGGAAGAAATAGACTCGGTTTTTATTGCTGTAGAAGATGCGGGAGCCGCTGGCACAAAATTTGAGGATATCGCGGCAAAGGTTGATATCCCATTCCAAGTCATTCCGGCTGTGAGTTCAATTGGACAAGATCGCTCCGGCAAAGACTTAATCATTCCGCTCTCTAGTGAATTGTTGAAGGCAGCTTTTAATAGTGATGTTGGTGTTGAAAATACGCCACTCTCTGGCAACGATGGTCATTTTTGGTATGAAGTGCGCGAAGTTATTCCTTCAGCCTTGAAACCTCTCGCCGATGTAAAGGCGCAAGTGACCAAAGATTTTGTTGCGGGCAAGCTTCGTACATTAGCTTCGGATCGCGCCAAGAAATTGGTGGCACGGGCAGAAGGTGGCGCAACACTTGATGCTTTGGCCGCGGAGTTGACGCAAACTGTGAAAACGGCGCAAGGTTTAAAGCGCAATGAAACTAGCGCTGAATTTGATGGGCTGGCCGTGATTGCTTTATTCGGTGTTCCTGAAAATGGATTCACTTGGTCGCTCGAAGGGGATGGTAAGACTGCGCGCATAATGCAATCGCAAGCCGTGTTGCTGCCAACTTTTGATCCTGCTTCTGCCGATGCCATCGCTATAGCTGCGGAAATTAAGCAAAGCGCATCGCAAGATGTTTTGGCGAGCTATGTTTTGGCGCTTAAAAATAAGGCAGGCGTTGTAATCAATGAAACACTCTGGCGACAGATCACGGGCACGACCGCAACCCCTTGATCCCCTTTTCGCTAGAGTTTTAAAATGATTATTCAACCCGATTACGACCATTTCGCCAGCGCCTATGAAAGGGGCGAAGCGCAGATTTTGTCAACCCGTTTGGTGGCAGATTTGGAAACCCCGGTTTCGGCGATGCTGAAGCTTTCGCGCAGTGCAAAATACTCCTTCTTGCTTGAATCAGTTGAAGGTGGCGCAGTTCGCGGACGCTATTCTATTATCGGCTTGCATCCGGATTTGATCTGGAAAGTTGAAGGCAATACTGCAAGCGTCAATCGCAAAGCGTTGCTTGATACTGACGGTCCTTTTGTTGACACGGGGCATGATCCTTTGACCAGCTTGCGGGCGTTGTTAGCGGAAAGTCGGATTGCGTTGCCGGAAGGCGCGCCACCAATGGCTGCGGGCGTATTTGGTTATATGGGTTACGACATGGTGCGGCTGATGGAAGATTTGCCACCGCCCAATCCTGATGTTGTTGGCGTTCCAGATGGCATCATGATCCGGCCGACAGTGATGGCGATTTTTGATAGTGTCCGCGATGAAGTCACGGTTACAGCACCGGTTTATGTCAGTTCTAGCGTATCGGCGCGTGTTGCTTATACGCGGGCAAGTGAGCGGATTTCTGAGGTTGTTGATGCACTTGATCGCCCGCTGGATTTAGCATTGCGGGATGAAGATATGCCGGCAATTGCTGAGCCGCGGTCAAACACTACGCCTGATGAATATCGCTCGATGGTATTGCGCGCTAAGGAACGCATTGCGGCGGGTGATATTTTTCAAGTCGTATTGTCTCAGCGATTTGAAACCGATTTCACCCTGCCCCCGTTTGCGCTCTATCGCTCCTTACGGCGGGTAAATCCGTCGCCGTTTTTGTACTATTTAGATTTTGATAAATTCGCGGTGGTTGGCTCTAGTCCAGAAATTTTAGTGCGGGTGCGCGAAGGCAAAATTTCGATCCGGCCAATTGCTGGAACACGCCGTCGTGGAGTTACACCTACCGAAGATCGGGCACTGGCAGAAGAATTGTTAGCGGATCCGAAAGAACGCGCCGAACATTTGATGTTGCTTGATCTCGGACGCAATGATGTGGGCCGTGTTGCCGAGATTGGGTCCGTCCGCGTAACAGATCAATACATCCTCGAATACTACAGCCAAGTGATGCATATCGTTTCCAACGTCGAAGGTAAATTAAGCAAAGATTTTGATGTGATCGATGCGCTTTGTGCGGGCTTTCCAGCTGGCACGGTTTCTGGTGCACCCAAGGTTCGGGCGATGGAAATCATCGATGATTTTGAGAAAGAAAAGCGTGGGATTTATGCGGGCTGCGTCGGTTATTTCTCTGCCGATGGAGAAATGGATACCTGCATTGTTTTGCGCACCGCCATTGTTAAAGATGGCAAGATGTACGTCCAAGCCGGAGCTGGTGTGGTGGCCGATAGTGTTCCTGAAAATGAACACCAAGAATGTATCAACAAAGCTAAAGCCCTGTTCCGCGCTGCTGAAGAAGCGGTGCGCTTTGCGGGCCGCGCTGGGAGGGCACAATGATTATTCTCATCGATAATTATGATAGCTTCACTTGGAACCTCTATCATTTCTTGGGCGATCTTGGCGCTGAAACGATTGTTCATCGCAATGATAAAATTAGCGTTGGCCAGGTGATTTCTGCCCGGCCGGAAGCAATTGTTATTTCTCCGGGACCGGGAACCCCGGCTAAAGCTGGCATCATTATTGATCTTGTCAAGCAAGCGTCTGGCTCCATTCCAATCTTTGGTGTTTGTCTCGGTTTGCAGGCCATTGGGGAGGCTTTCGGTGGTGACGTTGTTCGCGCTCCTTCGCAAATGCATGGCAAGGTCTCTAAAGTGCAACATGCGGCCGCTGGAGTGTTTAGTGATGTGCCGAATGACTTTTCTGCCACGCGCTATCATTCGCTGGTTGTTGATCGCGCCACCCTCCCCGATTGCCTCGAAGTGACTGCGGAAACGGATGGACTGATCATGGGATTGCAGCATAAAACTTTGAATGTGCATGGTGTGCAATTTCATCCCGAGAGCATTGCCTCCGAGCATGGACATAAAATCTTGCGGAATTTTCTTGATATGGCAAAGGTGAAATAATGTCAGACATGAAGTCACTCATTGCCAAAGCGGCGGACGGCAAATCTTTAAGCCGCGATGAAGCCCGCACCGCCTTTAACATCATGATGTCCGGTGATGCCACACCGTCGCAAATCGCTGGATTTTTGATGGCGTTGCGGGTGCGCGGCGAAACCGTCGACGAGATCACAGGTGCTGTTGAAATCATGCGTGAGAAGATGGTCCGCGTTGTAGCACCTGTGGAGGCGATTGATATTGTCGGCACTGGTGGCGATGCATCGGGTTCATACAACATTTCAACCTGTGCAGCATTTGTGGCGGCGGGTGCTGGGATCAAGGTTGCAAAGCACGGCAATCGCGCGCTGTCTTCGAAATCGGGCGCGGCTGATGTGTTGATGGCTTTAGGTGTTAAAATAGATTTGCCGCCAGAAAAAATATCGCAGTGTATCAGTGAAACCAATCTCGGATTTATGTTTGCGCCAGCGCATCATTCATCAATGAAATTTGTCGGGC
>JAYUOP010000279.1:0-15382 GCA_043760745.1 Hyphomicrobiales bacterium | reverse complement strand
ATGGCCAGCTTGCGGTATTCGGTTAGATCGCCTGAGGTATCATTAGCATCAGGCACTTCCAATTTGCCGTCACAAACCTCATAAAGATCTATAATTTTGCGAATGACTTTACTGCCATCCGCATAAATTGGCGCAGAATACTCAAATTTGGTGTTCTTAAAACCAAAGCTCTTGCTGGCTAAAATGTATAGCCGCAGCTCATTGCGAAATGTTTCACCATAGTCTGTGCGGACGATAGTTTGCGCAACGCCCGCTTGATTTTTATAAATCTCGAAGCTGCCGCCTTCAACAGTGACTGGTTCGCCAACGTCAATCGATGTTGTTGGATTTTTGGGTAAAGTCTGTTCAAGCGCTGCGGTTATTTCTCCGCCAACGCATGCATGCGCGGGGGAGGCGCAAAATGCTATGAGTGCGGCGTAGATTATTGTTTGGATACGGCGGTAATTTGCGCGTTTGGATGATACCGACTGACTGCAATCCCAATGAGAATAAAAGCTAAAGCCAACACGATTTTCCATTCTAAGCTTTCTCCCAAAGCGACGGCACCAAGACCAATAGCAAACACCGGCACCAGATAATTCGACATTGACACGAAACTGGGACCAGCTCGGTCAATGGCAATATACATCAAAACCGTGGCGATGGCGGTTGGAAAAATTCCAAGACCAAGGGTTGCGACATAACCGGACGGGGCGACATTCTGCAAGCCCGATGGATCGCGGATCAACGCAAATACAACTGAGAATATAGCAGCACAGAGCAAGACACCAGAAGACTGGCGGAGCGGTTGCTCGAAGCCTAAACGCTTGGCAGAAATGCTATGAATAACATAGCAAACACAGCCTAAAATGATGGCCAACTCACCCTTTAACTCATTTCCGTCGCCTGCAAAATTGGCGACATTTTTTGGCTCAAGCAAAATGATGAGACCAATGAAGCCAAGCATGAAACCGAAAAGTTTTGGCGCGCTCAAATTCTCATTAGGAAGAAAGAAATGTGCCGTGGCGACAATCATTAATGGAATTGATCCCATCAATAGACCAGAGATTCCCGAAGATACAAACTGCGTTCCCCATGTAATCAAAAAAAACGGCAGTGAATTGCCGATTAAACCGAGCCAAGCAAATTTCGACCATGTCGTGGGCTGTGTAGCAGGCGACTGATTTTTCAAATAAGCGAGAGGCAAAAGCACAATACTGGCAACGGATAAGCGCAATGCCGCAATCCACTCTGGCCCCAAGTGCCGGACGGCAATTTTGGTCATCGCAAATGACGACCCCCAAATCACAACAAGGGCTACTAACAATAGCCAGTCTTTAGCTTCCAATTTTTTCAACTTAAGTCATCACTTTCACGTTATGGTTTTTAGAGCCGTAGCGGCCTGTATCAATTTCGCACAGTTTACTGTGGTTTTGCAGCAACAGATTTTGCATGTCACGATCCCGCCGCATTCATGCCCGCGTTGGAACACTTCTGGTGATTAGGTTTTAATCATTCGCTTAGGGATGGTTCTCAGCAAGAGGTGTTAAAATGAATATTTTTAAAATGGTTTTATTGACTGCAGTGGTTGCTTTGCCAATGATGGCTTCGGCACACGCGGCTGACGCTGAACCGTCAACCGATGGTTATGCAGCGAGTGATGCTGGTCGCTTTTACGTGCGTGGCGATTTGGGTTGGTCGTTCTTAGATTGGACCGGGGATACTGAGAATACTTACGTGTTGGGTGGCGGCGTTGGCTATCAGTATAATGATAACTTCCGCGCTGACTTAACTGTCGATTGGGCGAATAACTATGAAGTCGCTCCAGGCGCTGAAATTGATATGACCACAGTACTTGGAAACATGTATTTTGATTGGGCCAATGACAGCGTTGTGACGCCATATATTGGTGCCGGTTTGGGTTATGGTTGGGTGAATGGCGATGGTGGTGTTGCTGATGAAAGCGGCGTTGCCTTTGGTTTGGCTGCGGGTGTTGCGATTGATCTCACAGAAAATGTTGCCCTCGATGTTGGCTACAAATATCGTGATATCTTGATCGACAACACAGATCCATCAGAGCACATGGGAACAGTCGGACTTCGGTTCTCGTTTTAATATCTGAAACAAATTGAGAAGCGCGCTGCCTAGAAATGGGTGGCGTGTTTGCTTATGGCTTCGTTTCAAGCTATTCACAACTTGGTTGAATTTGAAATGGAAGTTGCAATGCCGCATTGGTTGTCATCGCCTAAAATGGGCGCTTCGTGTGCGATTATCGCCGAGATAGCCCAGGCGCATGATGGCAGTTTAGGGCAGGCGCATGCTTACATTGAGTGTGCAGCATATGCGGGAGCTGATGCTGTAAAATTTCAAACCCATATTGCTGCCGAAGAAAGTACCGCACTTGAGCCATGGCGGATAAAGTTTAGTCGCCAAGATGAAACCCGCTATGACTATTGGAGGCGTATGGAGTTTTCGCCGGAGCAATGGGCGGGATTAAAGGTCCATGCCGAAGAAAAGGGTTTGATTTTTTTGAGCTCGCCTTTTTCTTTTGCAGCGGTTGATTTGTTGCGGAAGCTTGATGTTGTCGCTTGGAAAGTGGCGTCTGGCGAACTTACCAATTTACCAATGATTAGCGAGATGGCGAAGGGCGGCAAACCTATTATGCTTTCCACAGGCATGAGCCCATTGAGCGAAGTGGCTGATGCCGTCGCGGTCGTTAAAAATAATCCTCATATGGTGTTTCAGTGCACAACGTCTTACCCTTCTCCGCCAGAAGCGATTGGTCTCAATGTATTGCATGATCTGCGAACCCAATTTAATTGTGGAGTGGGACTTTCTGATCACTCAGGCACAGTTTATCCGGGTTTAGCAGCGGTTGCCGCGCAGCAAATTGAAGTCGTTGAGGTTCATTTGACGATGAGCAGAGCGCAATTTGGTCCCGATGTCGTGGCCTCCGTCACGCCAGAAGAATTGCGCATGTTGGTTGACGGAATTCACTTCATTGAGAAAATGGCGGCGGCACCGCTCGATAAATCAAAAGTAGCTTCCGGCATTACAGCCATGCGTGATATTTTTTTCAAGAGTGTAGTGGCAGCGCAGGATTTACCGATGGGAACAGTTTTGACAGCGAAACATTTGGCTTTGAAAAAACCGGGAACCGGTGTTGCAGCGGCAAAACTGGAAGCGTTTTTTGGCCAGACTTTGCAGCGCGCCTTGCAGCGAGATGAACAATTGTTATTTACGGATGTGCGCCAATCATGAAGCGTAAAGTATGCGTGGTAATTACAGCGCGGCCAAGTTATGCGCGCGTCAAAACAGCTTTGACGGCTATTCAAAATCATCCGGCGTTGGAGTTGCAATTGGTGGTCGCGGCGTCCGCCCTGCTGGATCGTTATGGCAATACGGTGAAGGTTATTGAAGAAGACGGGTTTGCTATACATCGCAAAGTTTATATGATCGTAGAGGGCGAAAATTTAGTCACGTCGGCGAAATCGACGGGTTTTGGTCTTGCTGAACTTGCTTCAGTGTTTGATGATATAAAGCCGGACATGGTTGTGTCGATCGCGGACCGGTATGAGACCATCGCCACATCAATTGCTGCGGCATATATGAATATTCCGCTGGTGCATATTCAAGGTGGCGAGGTGACAGGGTCGATTGATGAGAAGACCCGCCATGCCAATACGAAATTTGCTGATATTCATTTGGTGAGTTGTGAGAATGCGCGCATTCGGGTTGAACGGATGGGTGAAAATCCGGCCGCTGTTCATGTGACGGGATGCCCGTCGATCGATTTGGCGCGCGAAGTTTTGCTTGAGCCAGCTTCGGATATTGCGGATGTGTTGAAAAACTATGGCGGCGTTGGCGCTGACCTTGATGCAACTAAACCTTACATCGTGGTCATGCAACATCCAGTGACGACTGAGTTTGCTAACGCTCAATTACATATGGAAAAAACGATCGATGCGGTCGATGCTGCGGGTTGCCAAACATTGTGGTTTTGGCCAAATGTGGATGCGGGATCGGATGGCACGTCAAAGGCAATTCGGACTGCTAGAGAGAATAAGCGCCTGCAGAATGTACATTTTTATCGCAACATGAAACCTAAGGATTTTTTACGCGTGCTGATGAATAGTAGGGGCATCGTTGGAAACTCATCGGCTGCAATTCGGGAATGTTCATTTTTAGGTGTGCCAGCTGTGAATATTGGTTCGCGTCAACAACGACGCGATCGTGGGCGTAATGTGATTGATGTGGATTATGATGCAGCCGCGATTGCAGCGGCCATTGCAAAGATTTGGCAGCTTAAAGATTGGCCGCGCGATTTGGTTTATGGTGATGGTTATGCCGGAGCCCGCATTGCTGATGTACTTGCTTCCGCAAAACTTTCCATTCAAAAAGTGTTGACCTACTAAGATGATCAGAGGCGAGCCACTTACAGCGATTATTTCGGTACGTGGTGGATCGAAAGGAATTCCGGGCAAGAATTTGCGCGAAATCGGTGGCATGAGTTTACTGGAGCGGGCGATAAAATTTGCTAAAAACTCGCCGCGCATTTCGCGCACGATTGTGTCCACTGATGATAGCGTTATGTTTGCGATGGCCGAGAAGTTTAACGTGGCGGCACCTACACTGCGCCCGGCAGAACTTGCGAATGATACGGCGACAACAGCGGATGTGGTTTCGCATTTACTAGAACAATGCGGCATTGACGCTGGTTATTTGTTGATATTGCAAGCGACATCGCCATTTCGGACACTTTCTGATCTGGAAGATTTGTGCGCGGCGTGTGAAGCTGGTGATGCTGATGCTATTGTCAGTGTCGCAGCGTTAGATGAGCCCCGCCCAGAAAAATTGCAGCGGATTGTTGATGGAAATTTGCTGCCCTATTTAAGTGAAAGTTTTGAAGGCCCGCGCCAAGCCTTGCCGCAAGCATATCGATTGAACGGTGCGTTTTATTTGATTTCGGTTTCAGCATTTTTGCGGACGCAAAAATTTTTACCGGAATCGACTTTGCCATTCATCATGCCCGAAAGCCGTAGTCATAATCTGGATAGCGAAACCGATTGGCAAGTTATGGAAGCAATGGTGCATGCTGGGTATTGGAAGCTGGAAGAGCTGTTGTAAATTTCTGTTACCGCAATTGATAATTCGGGTTGCGCGCAATCATTGCACTGACATAGTTTTTTTCCGCGGCTGGAGAATGCGGTGAATTTTCTGGATGAGCGCCGCGATAGAAATTGCCGGTTTGGTAAAAATCAAAACCGTAAATGGACAATTTTTTTGGTGTCATTCTTTGCTCAATAATGTGCAGCATCATCAAACCGGATGTGGGCCTGTGTTCTAATTTGTTGTAAAGGTTGTGCCACAACTTCAATGGCATGACTTCGGTTTTTGACCATTGAGCCTTTGACCAATTGGGGATGTTCCAGCGCTTGCTGGTGAGCCAAACGACCAGCTCTGGATCAAATTTTTCAGTAATGGTTTCTTCTGGCAGCCCTCGCGAAGTGCCGATGATTGTGGTTCTGGAACCCTGTTGATGCGGATCAATAATGAAACCGCGATTGAGCCTGATGATGGTTTCACATTCATCGATTTCGGTACCTTGGTTTTTTGTAAACAAGCTGCTGGCATTACCAATGATGGCGACAGATTTGCCATTGATGTGGTTGCCGAGTTGATTCAGTGATTCATGAAAGTAAGATTTGTAGAGTCCAATCAATGACATGCTGATATCTCCTGCCACATTGATTCAATTCGTTCTGCTGCGGATTTTAGATAAGCGGCAAGATTTCGTAATTCATCAGGGGTGAAAGGTGGAATGTCTTTTTGGCTTTTGATAGAGGCGGGGTCGTCAATGCACCGCGCGGTATTTCCGAACGCATCGAACAAAATACTTTGAACTTTTGAGGTGTTAGAACCAACGCTCAAGAATGGTGTGTCGAGTGCCATACAAAACAACATAGCATGGAAGCGGCCAGTGAGGACGCCTTCGGCGCTTGCAATTTTGTTAGTAAATTGGTTCTTATGATTGGTTATGGTCTGTGGGTTCAAAAAATATGAAGGGTAAACCCATAGGCGAGATGGCTTCATTTTTTGATATGTTCCGCCGAGCCGGCTGGCCGCCTCTGCTAATTTATCACTCGCAACATGTAACACACTATCGGTTACAAACAGGCCTCTGCGTGCAAGGGGGGTTAAGGTGAATGGCACTGACAATGTGAGGTCAGCGGCCAGTTTTGCTTGCACGCCATTGCCTACAAGATATTCCAAGCTTGCTGTTTCGCGGACGTAAATGCCATCGGCACGCGACAAAGTTTCAAGGTCTTCGATTGCAAGAGCTTCGATGGTGGCGTTGACCACGAAAACAGGGATTGGTTTTATTGCTTTGATGCGGTCAATGCTGTTGAGTAATCGCCTGGCGAAGGGCCTGGTTGCAGTGTGATGCAAAGTACCTTCGCCATTGATGATAACAAGATCAGCGGATTTTATTTTTTGGGTTGAGCCGGGTACGGATACGAAATCAATGCCGAGAGGAAAAGACGCAATAATTGAAATCCGATGTTTTTGTAAACTGGCGCGCAAATTTTGCATGACAAGAACGCAGCCGGGATGACCACTTATCGATGTGTCATTCAAGATGATGGCGCGTTTTTGGATCGAAAGCATAAGTGCATTTAGAATGCGTCATTGCAAATTGCAAATTCGCTTGCCCTGCGACGAAACATCGTTTATTTGCGACCTCGGGCTAGCCTTCCCCAATGAAGGTCCACGACATCTGCAAGGGATGGAGAATAGATATGACGACAGGTAAACCGGTATTGCGGCCGGCTAATGCGCAATTTTCTTCTGGGCCATGTGCCAAGATTCCGGGCTGGACAGCCAATCATTTACAACATGCCATTGTGGGGCGCTCGCATCGCTCAGCCGAAGGCAAAGCGCGGCTAAAGCTTGCCATCCAATTGACGCGCGAAGTTTTGCAAGTGCCTGATGATTATCTCATTGGCATTGTTCCGGCGTCTGACACGGGTGCAGTTGAAATGGCGATGTGGTCGTTGTTGGGCCAGCGCGGCGTTGATATGGTTGCCTGGGAAAGCTTTGGCGAAGGCTGGGTGAGCGATGTTATAAAGCAGCTCAAGCTGACAGACGTTCGCAAACACATCGCAGGTTATGGACACTTACCCGATTTTTCCAAATTAGATTTTTCGCGTGATGTGGTGTTCACGTGGAATGGAACGACGTCCGGGGTTCGGGTTTCGAACGCGGAGTGGATACCTGCCGACCGCGAAGGATTAACGATTTGCGATGCAACGTCTTCGGCTTTTGCGCAGGATATGGATTTTTCTAAACTCGATGTGACGACATTTTCTTGGCAAAAAGTTTTGGGCGGAGAGGGTGCGCATGGAATGATTATTTTATCTCCGCGCGCGGTGGCGCGGCTTGAGAGTTATACGCCGTCATGGCCGATGCCGAAGATTTTCCGACTGACTTCAGGTGGAAAATTGATTGCCGGAATTTTTGAAGGTGAAACCATCAATACGCCTTCGATGCTGTGCATTGAGGATTATATTGCAGCGCTGCATTGGGCGCGCGGCATTGGTGGGCTTGTCGCTTTGCTTGCTCGGGCCGATGCGAATGCGGCGGTGATTGATCGGTGGATTTCGACATCTGATTTCGCAGCGCATTTGGCGGTGGTGGCGGAAACACGGTCCAATACGTCCGTGTGTTTCACGCTGAAAGGCGATGAAACTATTCCTAAAAAAATCGCCAAATTGCTTGATGCGGAAGGCGTGGCATTTGACATCGGCGGTTATCGCGATGCGCCGCCAGGACTTCGCATTTGGTGCGGCGCTACCGTTGAAACATCTGATCTTGAAGCGCTCATGCCTTGGCTCGATTGGGCTTACGCGCAAGTTACCGTTTAATTTTTTTCGACTTTTCCATTGGAGAACCAAATGACAAAACCACGCGTTCTGGTATCAGACAAGCTTTCTGAAACAGCTGTACAAATTTTCCGCGACCGGGGGGTCGATGTGGATTACTTGCCTGACTTGGGCAAGGACAAAGACGCGTTGCTGGCCGTCATCGACCAGTATGATGGCTTGGCTATTCGCTCAGCCACCAAAGTTTCTCCAAAGATTTTGGCGGCGGCAACGCGGCTTAAGGTTATTGGTCGGGCTGGCATCGGCGTTGATAATGTGGATATTCCTGCCGCCTCGCAAAAAGGTGTGGTGGTGATGAACACGCCATTTGGCAACGCGATAACCACAGCGGAACATGCGCTGTCCATGATGATGGCGTTGGCCCGGCAAATTCCTGAAGCCAACGCATCGACACATGCTGGCAAATGGGAAAAAAATCGTTTTATGGGCGTTGAACTTTTCAACAAAACACTGGGTATTATTGGCTGTGGAAACATTGGAGCCATTGTTGCCGACCGGGCATTGGGATTAAAAATGCGCGTGATCGCTTTTGACCCATTTTTGTCGGTTGAGCGAGCGATGGAAATTGGCGTTGAAAAAGTAGAGTTGGACGAGGTTTTCCGGCGGAGTGATTTTATTACTTTGCACACGCCTTTGACCGAGAAAACCCGTGGCATTGTGAATGCGACGGCCCTTGCCAAATGTAAAAAAGGGGTGCGGATTATCAACTGCGCGCGCGGTGGTTTGGTGGATGAAGAGGCGCTCTATGAGGCTTTAATTTCAAAGCAGGTTGCGGGTGCTGCACTTGATGTGTTTGAGGTTGAGCCTGCCGCTAGCCACAAATTGTTTGGTTTGGAAAACGTGGTTGCGACACCGCATTTGGGTGCATCGACTGGCGAAGCGCAGGAAAATGTGGCGTTACAAGTGGCCGAACAAATGTCAGATTTTCTGCTGACGGGTGCTGTGAGTAATGCGCTCAACATGCCATCAATTTCTGCAGATGAAGCGCCGCGCTTAAAACCATTTGTGGCACTGGCGGAAAAGCTTGGTTCCTTTGCAGGGCAGTTGACCGATGAAGTGATCACTGGGATCGTGATCGAATATGCGGGCGACGTTGGTGAGATGAATACGCGCGCGCTAACCTCGGCGGCACTGGCGGGTGTCATGTCCGCGCAAATTGGAACAGTGAATATGGTGTCTGCACCGTTGGTTGCAAAAGAGCGCGGAATCAAAGTTGATGAAGTAAAACAATCGCGGCGCGGGGCGTATGAAACCTATATGCGGATGACTGTGAAGACTGAGAAGTTTGAGCGCTCAGTTGCTGGCACTGTGTTTTCGGATGGTAAGCCGCGGATTATTCAAGTGAAGGGTATTGAGCTTGAATCCGACTTTGGAGCACATATGCTTTATGTGACCAACAATGATAAGCCTGGGTTTATTGGCAATATCGGAACGATCATGGGCAATGCTGGGATTAACATTGCGTGTTTCCACTTTGGCCGTGTGGCGGCTGGAGGGGATGCGATTGGTTTGGTTGAAGTTGATGCGCCAGTGCCGGAGGAGGTTTTGGCAATGGTAAATAAGTTGCCGAACGTGAAGCAGGTTAAAGTTTTGGCGTTTTAGGAAGGTGGCCCTCTTCCGGCCTGTCGGCCACCTTCTCCCCTGCGAAGGCGCACGGGAGAAGGCGATGACATTAGCCTTCTCCCGTTTCTTGTAACGGGAGAAGGTGCCCGAAGGGCGGAAGAGGGCAATTTGTTACTGCGCCGGGGCCATTTTCATGGGGTCTAGGCCGTTGACGAGGAAGCCGCCTTCGGGCGTGGTTTCGATTTTCCAGCTGAGCTTGCCACCATCTTCTGCTTTACCCATGCCCTTTACAAAAAGCATTCCAGCGACAGCACTTTGCAATCCCATTTCTGGCGGTGCGGCGGAGACAGCTTTGACGACTTCATCGAAGCCTTTAAGGCTGACCAATCCAGAACCCGTTGGCATTGGGCCGCCGCCATAAGAAATCACACCGTCCATTGCCAGGTTCGCAGCAGCGCTATCTACCGTGGTTGGGTTCAAGCGGAAAGTGATCGCACCAGTTGGCATGATTGCTGGCAAGAGTTTGTTTTCAAAGCCTGCTGGCAAAGGCGGATCCTTCGCAAGATCAAGTTCGGCTAACGCCATGTCCGCTACGGTCGCCAGATCAAAGCCGGAAAGTGCATAATCAAAAGTAAAAGCACTTGGGGTGACACTGGATGCCCAAGGTGGCACAATGCCATCGGGCAATTTTAAGCCCGTCATGGTGATTTTCTGGCCAAATTTGCCTTCTTTCACCACGCCGTTCATGTCGCTCGAAGTTTCAATCTCAGCGATTGTAACTGGGCCAATTGGCGAGTCGATTTTAATGTTCGTGGCCACACCTGCGCTTGATGTGTTCGCAAAGATTGGCAAGGCTTCTTTCATAATGCCCTTAAGGATGGACTGGTCTTTGACAATCGAATCCTTGTTGGGGTGGGCCACGAAAAAGGCTGCGAAGTCATACAATGGCTTCGCTTTCAGCCCAGTTGATACGGTATCGTAAGTGGCGGATTCGGCGGATATAACCAAGTTCATGGGCATTGCGCCCGCGATATTTACTGTTTCAGACAGGTTTTCAAGTGTTGATTCTGCGCTTGAATCCAAGGTGCCATCGTCACCTTGCTCAGTGGTTTGCTTCACGGACCACTTGCCGACGCTATAAGTGATATCCATTTTACCTTGCGTTGGGTCATTGGAACTTTGTTTGAAAGTGAGGTCAGAATATTCGGCTTCTGACGACGCAAACGCGTTCATTTCTTCGCTAAAAATACCAGACGATTTCATGGTGGCGGTAGCTTCGATTGAAAGTTCGGATGGTCCGGTGAGTTTGAAGTTTAAAGGGGTTTCGCTTTCAAAGTCCCATTCTCCCTCTTCATCACTTGGGGTCAACGAGAATTCAAACTGGCTCATTTCAACAGTTACATCCTTGGCCTTGGCGAGGAGTGGTTTGAAATCTAGTTTAACATCATAAGATTCATCAGCAGGAGTGACGGTCACAACACCTGCTTCATTCGTCAGATAAGTTTCGAAAAGTGCTTTTAGGCGCGCTGCCTCTTCCGGCGATGCGGCGGCCAAGCTTAAGCTGCTTGAGGAAAGTAAAAGGGAAAGTGTCAAGGCAAACGACAAGCGATTCTTCATGGGGCACCTTTTCTGTTTGAGATTGCTATCAAAGGACCATGGGAAGGGGTGATGGGTCAAGCACTTTCGCTGGCAGCGTTTACCTTGCCTTAATGTGGCCGAGATGGGGTCTAAGAAATGCCGCTTGGTTCACAGCAATGTGATCATAAGGCCGATTGGGCCATTGGAGGAACCATTATGCGATTGACTTTAGCCACTTTTTTTCTGACCACAACTTGCCTCAGTTTTGCATCGGCGGCTGATATTGCAACAATGTCCAAGATTGATGCTGTTACCGTATTTCTTGATGGTGCGGATGTTTCTCGCATTTTGGATGTTGCTATCGAGGCGGGTGAGCACAGTTTGATTTTGTCTGATTTGCCGGGCGATATTGATCCACAATCTTTGCGGGTTGAAGGTGTGGGTGGGGCGGGGCTTGATATTAGCTCAGTGGATTCCAAGTTAAATTATGGTTCGCCGGATGCAGGAAATGCTCAGCGGGTTGCATTGGAAAAATCAATCCAAGATTTGATGGATGAGCGCACGACGCTTGATCAAGTGGTTGCGGATGCAGATTATCAAAAGCGCTTGTTGATGTCTCTGGCGGACAAGCAGTTAATGCCCGCTTTAAGCACAGAGTTGGTGAAGGCAGTCGATGCTGCGGCCCTTGGTGGGTTGTTAGATTTGGTCGGCGCTAAATTGTCGGTGATTTCAAAGACAATTCATGCGGCCCAAATTCGTCAGCGCGAGATCGATAAAGCAACGCAGGATTTACAAAACCAAATTGCGATGGTTTCGCCGGAACAAAAAACCACGACGCGGGTAGCGATTAATGTGACGGCAGAAACCAAAGCCACGGGCAAACTCAAAGTCAGCTACCGGATTGGCAATGCAGGTTGGCGACCGTTTTATGATGCCAAGATGAAGACGCCGACGAAAGCGATGGGTGCGAAGTTAGAGTTGATTCGCCGCGCTGAGGTTATGCAGGCAACAGGTGAAAGCTGGAACGATGTTTCTCTCACGCTTTCTACTGCGCGTCCGGGAGGAGCAACGCAAGCGCCAGATATGTTTGAACATGAGCTTTACGCAGGCTTGCCAGAGATTGCGCCAGCCCAGGTAGATGCTGCAAAGCCAGCACCAATGGCAATGGCACGCAATGGCTTAGAGATGAAGAAAGAAGATTTCATCGCACAGATGAATGATAGCTCTGCGCCAGCCGAACTTGAAATTAAACAGAAGCAAGCTGTGATGGAAATTGCGGGTTATCAGGCGCTGTACACAATCCAAGGTCGGGTGAGTGTTGATAATTCTGGTACTGCGAAAAAGGTGCGGATTGGTTCTGAAACTTATGATGCCAGCCTTAATGCTATCGTTGTGCCGCGCATTGATGCCAGTGCTTATTTGACGGCGGCATTCAAAGTGGCTGGCGATGGGCCGCTGCTGCCAGGCAATGTGAACTTGTTCCGCGATGGGGTTTTTACTGGACAAGGTATGCTGCCTCTTCTTAATCCAACCGAAGAAGCCAAACTTGGGTTCGGTGTTGATGACCTTATCAAAGTGAAGCGCGCGGAAGTGAAGCGGATCACCGGCGAGGAGGGGATCATCTCATCGTCGAATGTTGAAACCCGCGCTTGGGATATTGTGGTGAAGAACCTCCATGATGTGAAAGTTCCGGTAACGATGATTGACCGGGTTCCGTTTTCTGCGAATGAAGATGTGGTTGTGGCGACACTTTCTGGGATGACCGAACCGAGTGTCAGAGATTTAAACAAGCGGCGCGGGGTTCATGCTTGGCAATTTGATTTGGAACCTGCAACTGAAATGACCTTAAAAACGGGCTATAAAGTGACATGGCCAAAAGCTGTGCAGATGGGCATGATTATTGATTGAATCATTTGCGCCCATAAGGGCATTGGTTTAAGAGCTGGCAACGGCCCCGGAGATTTAACCCTTCGGGGCCGTTTCCATGTCGAAAAGGATTAGGCACATAATGGCAAACGTAGCAGTGGTTGGCGCGCAATGGGGCGATGAAGGCAAGGGCAAGCTCGTTGATTGGCTTTCTGAACGCGCTGACGTCGTGGTCCGTTTCCAAGGTGGCCATAATGCGGGCCATACACTGGTTATTGATGGTGTGGTTTACAAACTCTCGCTATTGCCATCGGGCATTGTGCGGCCGGGTAAACTATCGATTATTGGCAATGGCGTGGTGATTGATCCTTGGGCGCTGGTTGCTGAAATTGATAAGCTCACCAAGCAGGGCGTTACGATCACGAATAAGAACTTGCGGATTGCGGCCAACGCGACTTTGATTTTGCCGCTGCATGGCGAGCTGGACCGGATTCGCGAAGAGGCGGCTGGTGCTGGCAAGATTGGAACTACGGGCCGCGGTATTGGGCCTGCCTATGAAGACAAGGTTGGAAGGCGCGCTATCCGGGTTCATGACCTTGCTGATCTTTCAACCATTGGCGTGAAAATTGAACGGATGTTGACACATCACAATGCGTTGCGCCGGGGCATGGGGCAGGTGGAGCTGAACGCAGCGGATATCTTGGCGCAGCTCACGGAAATTGCTCCCAAAATTTTGCCTTACTCAGATGCGGTCTGGGCATTGCTCGACGAAGTGAAACGCGAGGGCAAGCGGATTTTGTTTGAAGGAGCGCAAGGCATTCTGCTTGATATTGATCATGGCACTTACCCCTATGTGACTTCGTCCAATACGGTCGCAGGGCAAGCGGCGGCAGGATCAGGACTTGGGCCATCGTCGATTGGTTATGTGCTTGGGATTGCCAAGGCTTACACCACGCGGGTGGGATCGGGACCGTTTCCAACTGAACAACAAAATGAAGTTGGCGAATATATTGGTCATCGCGGCAAAGAGTTTGGCACGGTTACGGGTCGCAAACGGCGCTGCGGTTGGTTTGATGCGATTTTGGTACGTCAGGCAATTAAGACGTCTGGTATTCATGGCATTGCGCTCACCAAACTTGATGTTCTTGATGGGCTCGATGAGATCAAAGTTTGCGTTGGCTATATGCTGGATGGCAAGCGGATTGAGCGGTTTCCGGCAGCAGAAGAAGCACAAAAATTGGTTGAACCGATTTATGAAACCATTGCCGGCTGGGAAGGAACCACGGCGGGTGCACGCTCATGGGCGCAACTGCCAGCGCAAGCGATTAAGTATGTAAAGTATCTGGAAGAGCTCATTGAATGCCCAATTGCCTTGCTGTCAACCTCGCCAGAGCGCGAAGATACAATCCTAATGCGGGACCCGTTTGAGGATTAAGCGACGGCCACCAATTTGGTTTCAACCGGTGGCAGAAGCTGCTGGGCAAAATTGGTCAAGATGACTGCGGCGAGATCTTGTTTTGCGGTTGGTTTGCCACAGAGATAACCTTGCAAATATTCGCAACCTTGACTGCGCAGAAGCGTCATTTGTTCCATCGTTTCGATACCTTCAGCCGTTACCCGAAGGCCAAGATTGCGGCTTAAATCAATGATGGACCGGATCATGCCTTTGACCATTGGTGACGACTCGAGTGCTTGAATAAATGACCGATCAATTTTCAATTTTGAAAATGGGAATTTCCAGAGATAACTTAAGCTCGAGTAACCCGTGCCAAAATCATCAAGCACAATTGAGCAACCCATTTCCCTGAGCGATGTTAATTGCTGCATAACAAGTTCTGTGTCCTTCAGAAGTGTTCCCTCAGTGATTTCGATTTCTAAACGGTATGCTGGAAAGCTCGATAACTCAAGCGCGTTATGCACATCGGTAATCAAGTTACCGGAGTAGAATTGTTCAGGCGAGATGTTCACGGCAACTGTGAGATGGCTTGGCCATTCACTGGCACAGCGACAGGCTTCAGCGAGCGCCATAGCGCCAATGCGCGAGATAAGGCCGGTTTCTTCGGCAATCGGAATAAACTCGATTGGCGAAATGATGCCAGCTTCGGGATGGTTAAGGCGCATCAAAGCTTCAAATCCAGAGAGCGCGCCTGTCTTCATGTCAAAGAACGGTTGGTATACCAATTCAAAGAGATGACGGTCAGTGGCGTCTTGAATGTATTGTTGCAAATCAGCCTTGCGTTTTGCTGCTAGTGCCAGAGTTGGGTTATAAAAGCTGTAACCAGGGCCACCCTTGTCAGACGCAACTTTAAGAGCAAGGCCAGCATTATGTAGAAGTGAATTGGCGTCCCGGCCGTCGTCGGGGCTTCGTAATGCGACACCTGCCGCTATGCTCATGACCAGTTTACGGTCAACCCAATCAATCGGTTGGCTTAAGGTTTCTATAATCGTTTTTG
>JAYUOP010000278.1:0-5677 GCA_043760745.1 Hyphomicrobiales bacterium | reverse complement strand
CATCAGTGGCCCGGCGTTTACTTTGAGGCAGATTTCAATGGCACCAGTTTATTTCTGAAATTTAATGACGACGACAATGAGTATCGCTTGATACTTGATGACCAACAGCCGCAACCACTTGCTCAGTTAGGAAATGTTGAAATTGCCTTGACTGAACTTTCCCCAAGCCGCCATCATATTCGCTTAGAGAAGGTAACGGAGAGCATTGAGAATGTTGGTGCATTTCAAGGTTTTTATGTTCCAAGTCCAAAGAACGCAGAAATTTTTCCAGCCCGCAAACGCCAAATCGAATTCATTGGCGATTCCAACATGACGGGATATGGATTGCGCTCCTCAAGCCGCACCTGCACACAAGAAGAAGTTCGACTGCTGTCAGATACCCAACAATCATATCCAGCCTTAGTCGCCAAGGAATTCTCAGCAGACTATCAAGTCAATGCAATTTCCGGACGCGGCATGGTCCGCAACTACGACGGATTTGAGCCAGAGATCGCCCTGCCAAAAATCTATCCATTCGCACTTTTGAACAAGACGGCACCCTACAGCGACAAAAGTTGGAAGCCGCAGATAACCTTGATTGCACTTGGAGCAAATGATTTTGCGACTGATCTCAAATCAGGTGAAACGTGGAAAAGCGATCAAGATTTGTTCAGCAATTACATGTCAGAGTTTGAACGCTTTTTGACAGAGCTCTATCAACAAAATCCCAAAACGGCGGTACTCATCTTTTGGTCTGACATGATCTCTTACATGGCAGATTCAGAGAAAATTTTAGCCGAAAAAGGTCAGCAGACCATAATTGAGAAAGCAAAGAAATTGGGGTTTAAAACCGTGGAGTTTATGCCGATGGACGATTTAAAATTATCAGCTTCAGCATGTGATTATCACGCTTCGGCGGCAGACCATTTAAAGCTCCGGAAGTGGCTAGTGGACTACCTCATAACCCGCGAAACGTTTTGGCAATCACAGTAATTTCATCCAACTCAAAAACGACCAACGCTTACGTTGCCCTCTAGATATCCTGCTCCAACTTCCCCAACTCAGCGACCGCAGCTTTTGCGCCGGCCATATGTGGGTTAAAGCGCAAAGCGGAGCGGAAGGCCGCTAGCGCTTCACTGTTCTTTCCTTCGGCTCGCAAGATCATACCCCGACCAGAAAGCGCTCCAAAATGGCGGGGTTCTAAATCCAAAGTCTTATCAATATCAGCTAGCGAGTCCTTATTCCGCGACATCATGAAATACAGCGTAGCTCTCTTGTTGTAAGCTTCAGCATAATCAGGATAAGCGCTGACCACACTGTTCAATACTTTCTCGGCCGCTGCAAATTCTCCAGCGCCCATAGCAACTGCACCTTGATTGAGCAAAACATCGGCCATCGCTGAAGATGATTGTCCCCACAAGGTCCAAATCTGGAGTTCAATGTCTTGCGGATTGGCACTGGCATTACTTCCGCGCAATTGAGCAAATAAACTGTCTAATCGATCAGCCCGCTGCAGGGCAGAATCATCAGCCGCCATCCCCGGGGAACCCAGCAAACCTAGTAAAGCAATAATCAGGAATCGACGCATGGCAGCATCATAGCGCATAAACTACGGCAAAAAAACGCCAAAAAGCGCCGAGATTACATCCCAGCGCTACTCAACAAAATCTAAAACCAGCTAAATTAGCCTTGACGCGCTTTAAAGCGTGGGTTGGTCTTGTTAATAATATAAACCCGACCTTTACGACGAATAACCTTGTTATCCCGGTGACGCTTGATTAACGCCTTGAGTGAGTTACGAACTTTCATAGTTTTCACCTAATACTGGGGCTTAGCCCTTGAATTTGCGCGGACCATAGTCATGTGGTTTGGCAGTGTCAACCCAAGCCACGGAAAAAGAACAGCTTTTCATGATCTCACTTACTGAACCCGAACTACTCATCACAATTGCAATATTTGTGGGCGGGTTGGCCCTCGCAGGCTGGATGATCATGCTTGAAAAACGTCCCACTGACCTTACCAAGCAAAGGCTAGCGCCAACCACACCCCTGATGTTTTTAGGGGTGTTTATAAGCCTTTTAGCCCTGGTTCATATCTTGAATCTCTACGGCGTTAAGACTGGTCGTTAAGAAACGATCGTGGCCTCGGTCGCCGCACGAAGCTCCGCTTCGGTTACACCATCAGCGCATTCCACAATCCGCAGTCCACCGGGAACAACGTCGAGAATACCGAGATTGGTGATAACCCGGCTAACCACCGCTTTGCCCGTGAGTGGCAAAGAGCAAGCTTTCAACACTTTCGATTCGCCCGCTTTATTCGTGTGGTCCATCACAACCACGACTCGTTTAACACCAGCTACGAGGTCCATAGCACCCCCCATGCCCTTGATGAGTTTACCGGGGATCATCCAATTAGCCAGATCACCATTTTCGGAAACTTCCATAGCGCCCAAAATCGCCATGTTGATTTTGCCACCGCGGATCATGGCGAAGGATTGACTGGAATCAAAAAACGCGGTTTGCGGCAATTCTGTTACCGTCTGTTTTCCAGCATTAATCAGGTCCGCGTCTTCTTCGCCTTCAAACGGAAATGGTCCCATGCCAAGCATGCCATTTTCTGATTGCAGTGTTACTTCAACGCCTGCCGGAATGTAATTCGAAACCAGCGTTGGAATGCCGATACCAAGGTTCACATACCATCCATCTTGCAATTCGAGCGCAGCGCGCGCAGCCATTTGGTTCCGATCCCAAGCCATTATGCCGCCCTCTTTCTGGTTGTGCGTTGTTCAATTCGTTTTTCATGCGCACCCTGAATAATTCGGTGCACATAAATTCCAGGGGTATGGATCATGTCGGGATTAAGCGAACCCAGCGGCACAATCTCTTCAACTTCTGCTACGCAAACCTTGCCGCAAGTCGCCGCTGGTGGATTAAAATTCCGTGCTGTTTTGCGGAATACGAGATTTCCTGATGGGTCAGCCTTCCATGCTTTTACAATCGAAAGATCAGCAACCAAACCGCGCTCCAGCACAAACAATTGACCGTCAAATTCTTTATGTTCTTTGCCCTCGGCAATCACAGTGCCAACGCCAGTCTTGGTATAAAATCCGGGAATTCCCGCACCACCCGCCCGCATCCGCTCAGCCAAGGTGCCTTGCGGATTGAATTCAACTTCTAATTCGCCAGCCAAATACTGCCGCATGAATTCGGCATTCTCGCCGACATAAGACGAAATCATTTTCTTAACTTGGGCGTTTTCCAAAAGTTGACCCAAACCAAATCCATCAACGCCCGCGTTATTTGAAGCAATAGTCAAACTCTTCGTGCCTCGCGTTTTGATTTCTGCAATTAAAAGTTCTGGAATACCGCACAGCCCAAATCCACCAGCCGCAATCAACATGCCATCAAACAGCAATCCTTCAAGTGCTTCATGCGCGTTGGTGAAGATCTTTTTCATGGTGGTGCGTCTCCAAAAAGTTATGCGTGTGACTAATACATAACACGAGGTCTGCCAAGGGCGAAAACAGTTCGTTTCTAAAAGGCACCATCGCGTAATTTCACAAAATAATCATCTCCACCAACTTGCCCACCCTTCATCGCAATTTCTAAATTCTGGAACAAAGCGTTTGAACTATAACAATTGCACAACGGAGACCCCGGAGTTTCCGGCAAAGGTTTACGCGTTGTCAGCGCATAAATATCAAGTTCACTTAGCGCATGGCTTGACGTATCTCCACCCGCAATCATCACCCGCGTTAACCCATGCCGCTCAATACATTGGCGCAAAATCTGACCCAAAGCGCGACTGACTTTTGAACTGCCAAAGGCAAGCTGCCCAACATCGGTTTTCGGTCCCAAGGCTGTGTAGATCAGCGGGCTCTTGCCACCACGCAATACTTCATCAGCCAGTGCAATTAGACGAGCAGTTTCCGTTTCCAAACTTGACAACGCGACAACATCCGTCGCGATCCCAACAAATCCATGTGCACATGCATAATCAATCTGGCGTGCAGTGGTTGGCGATACACTCCCCGAAATCACCATCGTTTGCGCTACGGCTGGCAAAAGCGCAAAATCGCCTTGGCTCGACTGTCGTCTCATTGACTTCATCAGCGCATATTCAACGCCAGACGATCCCACTACGAATGGCAATTGCAATTCTTGCAAGCGAACACCAGCCGCAATCTGCGTGGCCGCATCATACACATCAATAAGTTGAGCCGCATGGTCAGTTTGTTTGGCCAAATGGATTAATACATCTGACTCCATCATCGGCGTTACGGGATGATTACGCATCACCGGATGGCGATCAATGCGATTGGTTTTACCTTGAAATCCAGCGAACAAATGTCCTGCAAACGTGTAGCGTTTGAGTTGCGGGGCCCCCACAATCAACGGCACATTTTCCTGCTTGAATGCAGCCGCGCCTATTTCAATAGCGCGCCCAATGCTGCCAATCTCTGGACTGGAATCAAATGTCGAGCACACTTTGTAATGGCAGAACTGAGCGTCCAATGTTTTCAACCAACCAAATATATCCGGCAGATTTTCATCCATCCACTGGGGCGATTGACTACGGCTGGTTCCCGCCAATCCTATTGCATAATAATCCGTGAACGGCCGAAACTCCACGTCAGTCGGCATGCGCGTGAACAACACTGTTTCAACACCATGGGTCGCCAAAGATTCCATCACATCGGTAGAACCCGTAAAATCATCCCCGTAAAATGAAACAAGCCGTGTCATGCGCCCTTGCCATCAGCAAACTTTGCAATCGATTGCAGAAGTTCGGGATGGTCCTTCGCATAAACCTCAAGCGGAATTCCAGCCACCGCCGCCTCCCAAGATTGCCGCACCGCACGAACCCCTGCCGCAGGGCCACCGGGATGAGATACAATCCCTCCACCACAAAGATACATCAGATCAACCGTGCGCCCCGTGCGCGCATAAGTATCATGCGCTTGGCCACCCCATTGACCTGAACCGGCAACGGGCAAAGAACAATCTTTATCGTCAAACAATGGGGTTGAAACCGCCTTGAACGAAGCCACAAAGCTCTCATCCGGTTCCCAGTATTTCACCCGAATGCCATTGATTTGAAATTGGTCAACACCGAGCAAACGCCAAAACTGTTGGTAAACTTTAAAGTCCAAGCCAAATCCCGGCGCCCGCGTTAACGCATCCCAACCATTGCGATGCGCATGGAGCACAAGCCCAGAGCGCTTCCGCAAAAACTGCATCGCACCAAAGCCAATGCTGTTGATATTGATTACCGCGCAATTCCCGCCAGCTTTCAAAACCAAATCATGATTGCGCATCATTTCATCGGGATCCGTGGCGGAAATCCCCCACGCATACATGCATTTTTTACCTGTGCGCTGCTCATAATCCAATATAATCGGCATGATCTCTTTGACACGTTCGGCCAACGGCGAATAAACTGGCGACATAAGCTTCTCGTCATCCTTGACGAAATCCGCACCCGCTGCGACAACAGCGCGAACCTGTTCCGCGGTCTCATGGGGCCGAAGTCCAAGTGCTGGTTTCACAATTGTGCCAATCATTGGACGATCATGAACGCCCATCAATTTCCGACTACCTGAAACCCCAAATTGCGGTCCCAAATAAACCCCGCGAAATGCTTCCGGCAAAGCCATATCGACGACGCGAATGCCTGTGAGCCCCTTGATCGAAAACAC
>JAYUOP010000277.1:0-2356 GCA_043760745.1 Hyphomicrobiales bacterium | reverse complement strand
CTCAAACGCCACCCTCGCAGGCCGCGTCCACCTGCCTTCCATCGGCCCCGCTATCGTCCGCGTGGATGGTGATAAGCTCATCGACATCACGGCGATTTTTCCCACCATGCGTGATTTGTGTGAGATGAAAAATCCGGCACAAGCTTTAAAGGCAGCAGAAGGCAAAGCCGTCGGAAAACTCCAAGACATCCTCGACAACGCAAATCCCACAAAGCGCAATGTTGCAAACCCATGGCTGCTCGCCCCCATTGACCTCCAAGCCATAAAAGCCGCAGGCGTCACCTTCGCCGTCTCCATGCTTGAACGCGTAATCGAAGAAAAAACCAGAGGCGATGCCGCAGCCACAGCCGCCATTCGCGGCTCAATTAACGATATGTTCGGTGGTGATTTGCGTAAACTAAAACCAGGCTCAAAAGAAGCAGCAGAATTAAAAGACACGCTGATGAAGCAAGGCGCTTGGAGCCAATATCTCGAAGTGGGCATCGGCCCTGATGCAGAAATTTTCACCAAAGGCCCGGTACTCTCGGCGGTCGGCTGCAATATGGATGTCGGTATCCATCCTAAATCATCATGGAACAACCCAGAACCTGAAATCGTCATGGTGGTCGCCTCCTCAGGCAAGATCGTCGGCGCAACATTGGGCAACGATGTGAACCTACGCGATGTTGAAGGCCGCTCCGCTTTATTGCTGGGTAAAGCCAAAGATAACAACGCTTCCACCTCTATCGGCCCCTTCATTCGCTTCTTCGACGAAAAATTTACGTACGAGGATATTTGCCAAGCTGAACTTTCAATGAAAGTAACAGGCGAAGATGGCTTCGTGATGCAAGGCCACTCAAACATGAGCGAAATCAGTCGCGCGCCAGCAGATATCGTCGCCCAAGCCATCAACCAACACCATCACTATCCAGATGGCCTCGTTGTCTTCTGCGGCACCATGTTTGCCCCCACCGATGATAGAGGTGCCAAAGGCAAAGGCTTCACCCACCATACTGGTGATATCGTTGAAATATCCACGCCTATGCTGGGAACCCTCTCCAACCGCGTGGTCCCAACAGACAAAGCCGAACCCTGGAGCTTCGGCATTGCCGACATAATGCGAAATTTAGCCCACAGGAAGCTCATCTAACAGGCTATCAATTGGCGAACCCCCTTGGTATAAAACTATAAAAAGTGGGGGAACGTCGTGTCGGCTATTTTGAAGAGTGTAGGTTTTTGCTTGGCCATTTTCTGGGCGTGCATTGTCACACCAAGTTTTTCGCAAACCGCCGAACTTGCGCCCGCCGCACCAATCAATCTAACCGATTTAAAAGTGATCACCCGCGTCGTGCCGCCTTTTGTATTGAAAGACAGCGATCAATATCAAGGCTTTTCCGTCGAGCTGTGGCAGGCAATTGCCACCCAAATCAAGGCCACCTCACATTTTGTGGAAAAAACCAACATCAAAGAAATTCTCGCAGGCGTCAAAGCTGGCGAAGGCGATCTGGCGATTGCCGCCATTTCAATCACCTCGCAGCGCGAACAAGAGTTTGATTTTTCACAACCGATGTTTGATTCAGGTTTGCAAATCATGGTGCGCTCAGAAAACAGTGGTGGCTTCAGTTTCTGGCAAATTTGGAAAATCCTCTCATCAGGTGCTATGCCTTTCCTGCTCGGATTAATGGCCGCGTTGATCATCATCCCGTCTCACCTCGTCTGGTATGCCGAACGCCGTGGAGACAGCCATTTCATATCGCAAAATTATTTCCCAGGCATATGGCAAGCCGGGTGGTGGGCCATCGGTGCGGTTGCCGGTCAACAGCCTGATAGCCCCGCATCGAAATGGGGTCGCATCTTGGCCGCCATGGCGATTTTAGTTTCCATGGTATTCATGTCCTATTTTCAAGCGACCATTACATCAGCCCTCACCATTCAAACCTTGAAAGGCGATATCAACGGCCCCGAAGATTTGGCTGGCCGTAAAGTTGGCACCACAACGGGAAGCACAGCTGCTGGATATCTCAAAACGCTCGATGTAACGCCCACAGAATTTTCAAAAATCACCGAAGCTTTCACAGCTCTCGATAACAAACAGCTAGATGCTGTCGTGTTTGACTCGCCCGTATTGCTTTATTACGCAGCAACGCAAGGCCGCAACAAAGTGCAAATTGTGGGGCCCATGCTACGCAAAGAAAACTATGGCATTCTATTTCCGCGCGGGTCAACACTTCGCAAACCCGTGAGCGAGGCACTTCTCACCTTGCGAGAAAATGGAACTTACGATGCACTCTATGCCAAATGGTTCTCAGCCACACAGACATCGCAATAATCAGAGCATATTTCGATCAGGTAGAATCATCTGATCGACAAAAATATG
>JAYUOP010000276.1:0-5712 GCA_043760745.1 Hyphomicrobiales bacterium | reverse complement strand
GCCAAATCCAAGATTTGCTTTGCCGCTCGAATAGTCTTTCAGATTGGCTTCGATCATATTCATCTGTGGTGTGCCAATGAAGCTGCCCACAAAAACATTGGCGGGCTTGGCAAATACATCGTGTGGTGTGCCTACTTGTTCAATCAAACCGTCGCGCATAATGGCGATGCGATCCGCCATGGTCAGCGCCTCCAATTGATCATGGGTAACGATAACAGTGGCTTTCGAAAGTCCGGCGAGCACTTGTTTAATTTGGCCGCGCATTGAATGGCGAAGTTCCACATCCAACCTTGACAATGGTTCGTCGAATAAGAAACAATTGGGATCGCGAACAATAGCGCGCGCAACGGCAACACGTTGCTTTTCTCCTTCGGATACTTGCCCGGGCAATCGGTGCAAGCAATCCTTCAGATGCAAGATATCAGCAACTCTGTTTACGCGCGTTTGTACATCGGCGGGGCTCAGTTTTTCATAATGCAGCGGCATGGCAATGTTTTCAGCAACCGACAGTGCTGGATACAAAGCATAGAATTGAAACACCATAGCAATGTCACGCTTTTCCGGCGTCAACTCATTCACATTGCGGCCACCGATAATCACGTTTCCAGACGTGATCCTCTCAAGTCCGGCAATCATCCTAAGGGTTGTTGTTTTCCCACAGCCTGAAGGACCGAGAAGACACAAGACTTCACCTGCCGCCACTTTCAAATCAGCATCACGCACGGCAACGAAATCGCCGAATTTTTTAGTTACTTTTTGAATTTCAATCGTGGACATTTCAGCGTTTGACCGTTCCGAATGTGACGCCACGAAGCAAGTGGTCTTGCAGGAAGAAGGTAACCAAGAAGACAGGAATGAGGAACAGTGTTTCGATTGCCGCCAACAAACCCCAGAGGACGCCGATGCCGCCACCACCCACCGCTTGGCTCATGGCAACAGGCACGGTGCGGGTGTCAACGCCAGTGAGCAATAGTGCAAACAAGAATTCATTCCATGTCAAAATTAGTCCGAACACAAAGGTAGCGGCGAGGCCCGCCATTACTTGTGGTAAGCAAATTTTGAAAAACACTTTGATGTCGGAGGAACCGTCAATGCGGGCGGCATCTTCAACATCGGGAGAAAGTTCATCAAAGAAGCTCTTCATCATCCAAATTGTGAAAGGCAAATTGAAGGCTGTGTAGAGCATGATAATACCGAGATAAGATCCCGAAAGACCCGTGATCCGGAACATCAGAATGATTGGGATGATGACCACAATTGCGGGCAGCATGCGTGTGGTCAGAATGATGAAGAGATATGTATCATTGCCTTTCAAGGGATAACGCGAGAAGCCAAATGCGGCGAGTGTGCCAATAATCAGGGCCAGAAAAACCGATACAGTAGCGATGAGAATCGAATTGAAAAAATACTTATCGAAACCGGTGTTTTCTATAGCGCCACCTGAGGTCATGGCGCGCGAGAATACTGAAGTATAGTTTTCCAGTGTGGGTGTGAAGGTGAGATTTTCAGGGATCAAACCAAAAAATGTCGTTGGGAAGAATTTCGGCGGAATGGCCAATGCTTCGGTTTGCAATTTGAAACTGGTGATGATGATCAATAAAACTGGCAAGAAATAAATCAGACTTATGATGCCGGCAAAAAGGGTTTGGCCCCAACCTTGTTCACTTACACCTGAGGCTTTGCGAAAACCTAATTTCTCCATCAATGATTGACCGGTCGCCATGATTAGTTTGCCTCCGTGCGCCGATTGGCGACGTATAAATAAAGATTGGTCAGCACAATGACGATGAACAGCATGATGTATGAGACTGTTGCACCCTCGCTGGTTTTGTTTTGCTCATTGGCAATCCGGATGAGATGATACGAAATAGTCATCGTATCGTTGCCGCCCTTGGTCAAAAGAATCACAAGATCAGCAAGTTTGAACGCTTCAATTGTACGGAACAAAAGTGCGAGCATCAGCAAGCTTCGAATGTAAGGAAATGTGATGCTCCAGAATCTGCGCCAGCCAAACACACGATCAATGGCGGCGGCTTCATAAAGATACTTGGGCACGGAAACGAGGCCAGCCAGCACCAACAACATAACAAAGGGAGACCACATCCAAGCATCCGCAAAAACAATGCCGGCTACTGCGCCCCATTTATTATCCATGAGAATGAATTGTTGATCGGTAAACAGGCGGACAAAATAGCTCAACAGGCCAAAGGTTGGATCATAATAGTAAGAGAAGAACACGCCGGCCGCGACGACCGAGACCATCATTGGGGTCAAAACTAAGATGAGCAAATATTTGCGCAAAGGAAACTGTTTGGCAAAAAGCAGCGCTAATAAAAATCCGATGATCATTTGCGCTGTAACTGTGAGCACAACAAAGAGCGCGGTGTTGGTTAGATTTGCCCAATTTTCCGGCGCCTTCAATTCATTGGTCAAAACTTTTACGTAATTGGCGAGGCCAACGAAGCGGATGGTTTGTTGATTACTTTGATAAGCGAAAAACGAAAGGCCGAGTGACCAAAGTAACGGGAAAATATTCATGACAAACAAAACAGCTATGGCCGGTGAAACAAGCAAGCCACCATAATAGTGTTTGCGATATGCATTCACGACAAATGCAGCGGCAACCATAGCCACCATTGCGCCTACGACCCAAAATGAAATTTTGGCAGGCAAAGAAATCATCGCCAGTGCGGATACCAACACACCAATGCCAATCGCTAGCTTCCAGTTATCCAACGATATTTTAAGGATGTTGGGGCCAGACGGGGCCGTGAATGTTCCGCTCATTTGGATGATAGCCTCGAAGGAATTAAGATTGAAACGCGCGGGGTTTACGCCCGCGCGTCAGATTTTGTAGAAGCGTTCAAAATTACTTGATCAAGCCAGCTTCGGTCAAAAGATTCTGTTGGAACTTCGCAACATTATCCAAAGTGGTTTTGGCATCTTGCTTACCAGTAATGGCAAGGTCGAATTGATCTTGTTGCTGGGTCAGGAGTTCAAAGAATTGTGGAACATGCCACACATCTTTTTGCCAATCGAGCGATGCAGCCCATGCACGGTTCCATGGACGGTAAGTCACATACTTTGGATCCGTGAACACAGACTTCATTGCAGATTGACCGCCTGAAGCAGCAAATTGATGCTGAATTTCTGGCGACAACCACCACTTCACAAAGCCCATGGCTTCGGTCAGTTGGGTTGGTGTGGTCCATGTGGTTAGAACGAAAGGTTGACCACCGATGTTTGACCAACGGACCATTTTACCATCAGCGCCCATTGTGCCGGGAGCTTGGCCGAATACCAACTTATCAGAGACCTTTGAAGTCTTAGGATCAAGCGATGCTTCACCCAACCCAATCCAGTTGATGTTCATTGCCACTTTACCTTCGCGGAACAATTCGTCCGATTTGAAGATGTCCATGGTACCAGTCTTAGCAACTGGTGGCATAAGATCGATAAAGCTCAGATAGTTTTCCAATGCCTTTACGGCTTCAGGTGAGTTTACGATGCCTTCGGCTTGTCCAGTTGGTTGCTTGGTTTCATCCCATGTGCCGCCGCCATTTTGCCAAATGAAGCCGTTGATCTGCATCGATGAGAAGTCATAGCCTTTACCAGCTTGGAAGGCGATGCCATAGAAATCATCATCAGCAGGCTTACCCGCTAACATGTCGCCTTTTTTGCGTTGAAAGAACACACCAACGTTTTTAAAGTCGTCCCATGTCATGGCGTCCATTTCTTCACCAGTGCATGGCAGCTTTTTGGAGAACTTCGCCATGAAGGCTGCTTGTTCATCGGCGTTGCACAAAATATCAGAGCGACCAAAATTCACCAATACGTCTGGGAACTGCGGGAAGCCATAGTAGTTTGGCGTAGAGTTTGGATAAGTAGAGTAGGCATTCAACGGGGCTGGATGCATATCAGCCATTGTTGCTTGTAATTCCGGATCAGCATCGATCAGATCGTTCACTTTACGGAAATAACCGCCTTCAACAAATGCGCCGAGCCATTGAGAATCCGACACAGCGAAATTGTATTTTTGTTCGCCTGATGTCAGCGACGCATTTACGCGGGTGTAAAAATCTGGCCATGGAATAAAGTCTACTTCGAGCTTTACGGTGTTGCCGGTTTTTGACTTGTATTGCTCGTCAAACATCTTCTTCATGATCCGTGTCGGTGGCCAATCAGGCACCGCCATGGTCAATGTCACATCTTCGGCAAATGCGTTGATCGCACCGCCTACAGACAGGGTTGCAGCAAAGGCAACGCCGGTCACAATCGTCTTTAGCTTCGACATATAGTTCATTGTTGGTTTCCTCCTGTTATGAACTTATCGTTAGGCTTCTGGCGCTCATTGCTCATAAGAAAACTTGACCATCTGAGGCGCGGAAGATGTGAAACTTTTTTGGATCGATGAAAATTGATGCAGATTGGCCGGGTTGCAATGACGTGGCCTGATTTTCTGGCACAATCATACGCAAGGCTTCGCCTGCGGCTTCGACAGAAACCACGGTAACATCGCCTAACGGCTCAAGCATAATCACTTTCGACTTGATAGCTGTTTCACCTTTTTCGGCAAAACGAATGTCACTTGGTCTGATACCTAAGAGTGCCGCTTCGCCAGCTTGCACTGACTTCAATTTCATCCGCGGTGCGATTGTGCCCAAGGACGAAATGAAAGCAGAATTCTTAGCGGTTGCATTAATCATGTTCATATGCGGCGAACCAATTTTCCCCGCCACATAAGTGTTGATTGGGCTATCATAAAGTTCATCTGGGGTTCCGCGCTGAACAACGGCACCGTCGCGCATCACGGCGATTTCTTCGCCCATAGACAATGCTTCTAATTCATCAGGAGTTGCATAAACAATCGTCATACCAAATTGGCGGTGCAAACGCTTTAACTCAGCGCGCATGTCATGACGTAACTTGGCATCAAGATTGGTCAGTGGCTCATCGAGCAACAGGATCTTTGGACGCCTAATCAGCGAGCGACCGAGTGCTACGCGCTGTTGCTCACCGCCAGACAATGTGCTGGGCTTGCGCTCTAAGCGGTGTGAAAGTTTAAGCATCGCAGCGGTTTCATTGACGCGCGTTGTAATTTCTTCTCGGGCAACTTTTTCTTCCCGCAATGGATAAGCTAAGTTTTCAAATACCGTAAGATGCGGATAGAGCGCAAATGATTGGAACACCATTGAAACGCCGCGCCCAGCGATTGGCGCGTCCGTGCAGTCGCGACCATCAATTTCGACAACACCTTGGTCAGGCCTTACCAGTCCCGCAATGGTGCGTAGAGCGGTCGTCTTGCCGACGGAACTGGGTCCGAAGAGTACGAAGAACCGTCCTTGCGTTACGTCAAAAGAAATGTTCTCAAGTGCGCGCACCGAACCATAAGTCTTCGATACTCCGGCTAAACGTAAAGCGATTTGGTGTTTTTCTGACATTAGGTTACGCTTTTGCACTTTCCCATTGGCCGGTCTTGGCGGATTTCAAAACTGCGTCGGTGACAATATCTGTGGCCATTGCTTCTCTGAAATTTGGCGACGCGGGAACACCAGTTTCAAGGCCCTCGATGAAGTCAGCAACTTGATGGATAAAACTATGTTCGTAACCAATTTGCAAGCCCGGAACCCACCATTTCCCCATATAAGGATGATCACCATCGGTCACATGGATAGAGCGCCAGCCGCGGGTGCGTCCCTCATCGCGGTGGTC
>JAYUOP010000275.1:0-15571 GCA_043760745.1 Hyphomicrobiales bacterium | reverse complement strand
GCACAAGAATTTTTGACACGGGAAGGCATACGCTGAATGAGCGAAACAATGACAACTGCTTGCGGATTTTGCGCGATTATAGGTGCTCCCAATGCTGGCAAATCCACGCTCACCAATCAATTGGCGGGAGCGAAAGTCACGATTGTTTCTCACAAAGTGCAAACCACGCGCTCGCGCTTAAGAGCGATTTTTATGGAAGGCCAAACACAAGTTATTGTGGTTGATACGCCCGGAATTTTCAAACCACGCCGCAAGCTTGACGAAGCTATGGTGGAGAGCGCTTGGGGTGGTGCTACGGAAGCCGATGTCGTTGCTTTATTGGTTGATGCGCGGCTTGGTGTGACTGACGATGTTCAGCGGATTATCGACGGGCTGACGACTAGCAAAACCAAAGCCATGTTGATCCTCAATAAAGTGGATCTTTTGCGCCGCGAAGTGCTTCTTAAAATCTCCGAAAACTTTAACGCAGCTTATCCGTTTACCGCGACATTTATGATCAGTGCGCTGACGGGTTCTGGCGTTGATAAACTGCGCGAGAAAATTGCGGAAGCCATGCCAAAGGGGCCATGGCTTTATCCAGAGGATCAAACCGCTGACGTGCAAATGCGCTTTATTGCTTCGGAAGTGACGCGGGAAAAATTGTTTCTCCGCTTGCATGAAGAGCTGCCTTATTCTTCGACGGTTGAAACTGAGGCATGGGAAGAACAGGCTGATGGATCAGTGAAAATCAATCAGGTGATATTCGTCGAGCGTGATACCCAGAAGGCTATTGTTTTGGGCAAGGGCGGGCAAATGATTAAGTTGCTTGGTCAAATGGCGCGCGAAGAAATGGAAAAAATGATGGATCGCCGGGTTCATCTGTTTATTTTTGTGAAAGTGCGCGAAAATTGGACTGAAGACCCCGAACGCCTGCGTATGATGGGTCTCGGAAACTAAATCTGCGATGGAATGGCGCGATGATGGCGTTATTCTTTCGGTCCGCCGCCACGGTGAATCCAGTGCGATTGCTGAAGTTTTAACTGCAAAGCATGGCCGCAGCTTAGGTTTGGTGCGTGGTGGGCGGTCGCGTAATTTGCGCCCGGTGTTGCAGCCAGGAAATTTAGTGCAAGTGACATGGCGCGCCCGCATTGAAGAGCAACTTGGGCAATTTGCGGTGGAACCATTGTCGCTCAAAGCAGGTCTCATTATGGATGACCCATTGCGGCTGGCGGGTCTTACAACGCTCACTGGGCTTTCTCAATTGCTGCCAGAACGCGAGCCACATGAGCGGCTGTATGACGCTTTCCATGTTGTGCTTGATGCCATTGACAATAACGTACTTTGGCCAGCACTTCTGGTGCGCTGGGAGCTTGGTTTGCTTGATGAATTGGGTTTTGGGCTCGATCTTCGGGAATGTGCAGGAACCGGCAGTACGGTCGATCTGTGTTATGTGTCGCCGCGCTCTGGCCGGGCTGTTAGCCGGGAAGCGGGTGCACCGTTTAAAGACAAATTGTTTCCGCTGCCCACTTTTTTGATCGGCCCTGCGCCGATTGCGACACAAGATATTGTCGATGGTTTTCATCTTACGGGGTATTTTCTGGAACGGCATGTGTTTCAGCCGCGCACGCTTTTAATGCCAATGTCCAGATCATGGATGATTGATGAGATTGCACAAAAGCCGCATTGACGAGCGGACTGCTTCCGCGCCACAAAGGGAGCATGCTTGGACGATTAAATCATGTGGCAATTGCAGTTCCAGACCTTGAAAAGGCGGTGGCACTTTATGCCAATTGTCTCGGGGTCGAAGTTTCGCCGCGCCAAGTGTTGCCAGAGCATGGCGTTACAGTTGTTTTCATTATGCTGCCCAATACTAAAATTGAACTGCTAGAACCTTATGGCGAGGCATCGCCCATCCAAGCATTTTTAGATAAAAACCCGTCCGGTGGCATGCATCATATTTGTTATGAGGTGGCCGATATCTTGGTGGCGCGGGATCACTTGCGAGCGACTGGGGCGCGAGTTTTGGGTAATGGTGAGCCTAAGATTGGGGCACACGGCAAGCCCGTACTCTTTCTTCATCCGAAAGATTTTTGTGGCACTTTAATTGAATTGGAACAGACATGAACCCCATCAGCGCAATGGCGATTTACTTTATAACGTGGTGGACAACGCTATTTGTTGTGCTGCCGTTTTGGGTTCAAACCGATGAACAAGTGCAAAAGGGCAATGAACCTGGAGCGCCGATGATTGCGCATATGAAGCGCAAATTTTTATTGACGACGGTGATTGCAACTATCGTTTTTGCAGGGTTGTATTGGTTGCTGACACAAGATCGCTTCAGCATCAGCGACTTGCCATTTTTTGATATCACGGCAAAGCCCCTCACCTGATTTGCTAACGCAAATCTTTCCTCTCCGGCTTGCGGGAGAGGTGAGTTCTAATTCGTCCGCTTGTTTTCAACATCAGGTGCTTTTGGAAACCTTGATTGTAAATCCCGCTCGGTGACGCTCATGTGGTTTCTGGTGTATTGCTCGGACGCTTTGCGCAAGGGTTGGAAGTCCCATGGAAAATGTTCGCCGCGCTTCATGGCTTGAAAAAGCATGAGGCGGGCTTTTTGGCTTTGTAGAACATCTTGATGAACACGCGCGATGTCAAATTTCGTTTCCACTTCTTGCCGCATGGATAAGGCGAGTGGGTGGGTTTCGGCTAAATTATTGTTTTCTTCGGGATCGTTTTCAAGATTGAACAATTGGTCGGGATCTACTGGCGAATGAATGAATTTCCATGGTCCGCGCCGCAACATATACATCGGTGCTATTGCGCCTTCAGCCAAGTATTCTCCCCACATTGTGGTTTCCGGATCGTTAGTTTTGCCATTGAGATTTGGCACGAGCGACCTGCCATCAACTTCGCGTGCAAGGATTGGTTTTTCGTTGCATTGGCCAAGTGCGGTAATTGTCGGCAGAATATCTGCGAGGGAAACCGGTTCTGCAACGCGGCTCGCCTTGAAGCGTTTTGGATTCCAAATGATCATCGGCACGTGTGCCGATGGTTCACGGAAAGACATTTTATACCAGAGGCCGCGCTCACCAAGAAAATCACCGTGATCGGACGTAAAAATTATCACCGTGTTGTCGAGCTTGCCAGTCGTCTCAAGCGTGTCGATCAATTGGCCGACGAGGTCATCAATGTAAGAAATATTGGCGTAGTATCCATGGCGGGCGGCGCGGAGATCCGCTTCAGTAACGCGGTAATCATCCATTGCGGACACATCGTAAAGGCGCTGGCAATGTGGATCCAAATTAGCGCGCGGGAATGCTGGCGTTTTGGGTAAATCGATTTCTGCATCATCATACAAGTCCCAATATTTTTGCCGCGCAGCGTACGGATCATGCGGGTGGGTGAATGATGCCATTAAGGCAAAGGGCGTGTCCGGTGAAAAGCGCGCGTAGTCATAAAGTTTGCGCTTGGCTTGGAAGAGAACGTCGTCATCAAACTCGAGTTGATTGGTGATTTCGGCTACACCGGGCTGCAGCACCGATGTCATATTATGATACCACCAGTCAATGCGCTCTTGCTTTAAACGCCAATCCGGGGTCCAGCCGAAATCAGCGGGATAGATATCGGTGGTTAAGCGCTCTTCAAGGCCGTGCAATTGGTCTGGCCCGACAAAATGCATTTTGCCGGAGAGAGCGGTTTTATAACCTTCAAGCCGCAAATAATGCGCCCAAGTTGGGATGGCGGAAGGAAATTCGGCGGCGTTGTCATAAACGCCAGTGCGAGAAGAGAGGAGGCCGCTCATAACAGTGGCGCGGGCAGGGGCGCAAAGCGGGCTTGAGGAATAAGCATTCTCAAACACCACACCTTCGCGCGCGAGGCGGTCCAAGTTTGGTGTTTTCACAATTTTGTGGCCGTAAGTGCTCAGGTAGCGGGCGGCCAATTGATCGGCCATGATAAAGAGAATGTTTGGTTTTTGCTGCGGCATGACTATGTTCTACACCATGAAAACGATTTTGCTTGGACTGATCCGTATTTACCAACTGACATTCTCCGCCATTGTCGGGCGAAGTTGCCGCTTTTTACCGACATGTTCGGACTATGCGCGTCAAGCTATTGAAATGCACGGACCTTGGCGCGGCGGTAAATTGGCGATCAGGCGGATTTCCCGCTGTCATCCCTGGGGTGGCGATGGCTATGATCCAGTTCCGCACGACGATCATCATCATAAATAAAAAAGCCGGGGAAGTTATGCCCCGGCTTTCAAGTTATTTAGCTGAAATTAGAATGCCCAGATCGCGCCAAGGCGAACTTCGTGATCGGATCCTGGTCCACCAGTGATATCGCAGCAGCCGTCGGTGTAATCTTCATCGTTGAAGTGGGTATAAAGATAATCCATCTTCAAGCGGAATGTATCAGTCACGGCGTGTTCTACACCGGCACCAACTGACCAACCCCAATGATCGGCTTCTAGCTCATGTGCAGCGCCCGATACATTGTCAGTCAACATGCCGCGCGCCCATGCGCCGCCGCCGGTTATAAACAACATCGTATCATCAAGTGCGTAACCTACGCGCGCCCGACCAGTGATAATATGGTCCATTTGATATTCAAAATCAGCGCCGGTTTGGGTGTTGGCGGTAATGTTTCCACTCTTGCCCCAATCCATTTCAAGACCGAGAACAAGGTCATCAATTTGATGGTTGTAACCAGCAAGAACGCCGCCTTTAAACCCGCAACCAGCATTCAAGTAATCTTCGTCAGTGGTATTGTTTGTCATCATGCCATCAACGCAAGTGCTGCCTGCCCAAACGCCAACGTAAGTGCCGGTCCAGTCATAAGTTGCAGGACGCAGTTCTTGAACTGGCGGCGGTGGTGGATCAAGATCAGCTGCCAATGCAGAGGAAATCGGCGTCAAAACTGTGAGTGCAAGTGCTAAACGGAGGAAGTGCTTATTCATGATGATACCCAAATGCTGTTTACTTTTTCGATGAGGTCAACATGACTTGTTAAGGTTAACATTGGGTTATTAATGAATTGCTGATTGGTTAAATGATGCGATTTTTAGATTAATTTATTGACCTCGTGCCCGCAAATCGGCATTTCTATTGATGTTTTAATGATTTGGCTTACCCGCCGTTAGTTTGTGGGAGTGAGCGACGAGAGGATAATATGATTACGTTAACCTTCCCTGATGGCGCAACACGTCAAGTTGAGCAGGGCATGTCTGCTGCACAAGTGGCCGCATCAATTTCAAAATCGCTGGAGAAGAAATCTGTGGCCGCCGTGGTCAATGGTGTGTTGGTTGATCTACACGATCCCATCACAGTGGATTCCACTTTGCAAATTGTGACGCGCGATGATCCGCGCGCACTGGAACTTATTCGCCATGATGCGGCGCATGTTTTGGCTGAGGCGGTGCAAGAATTACATCCGGGAACACAAGTGACAATTGGGCCGACGATTGAAAATGGGTTCTATTATGATTTCTATCGTGCTGAGCCGTTCACGACTGCGGATTTTGCGCCGATCGAAAAAAAGATGCGTGAAATTATTCAGCGCGATAAGCCGTTTACAAAATCGGTAAAAACGCGCGAGGAGGCCAAGGAGTTTTTCCGCGCGAAAAATGAAAAGTTCAAGGTTGAGCTGGTGGATTCTATTCCCGGCAATGAAGACATTAAGTTTTATGACCAAGGTGGCTGGGTGGATATGTGCCGTGGGCCGCATATGACGTCGACAGGCAAAATTGGCACGGCTTTCAAGCTTATGAAAGTGGCTGGTGCTTATTGGCGCGGCGATAGTAACAATCCCATGTTGACGCGGATTTATGGCACAGCTTGGGCCAATGACGCTGATCTGCAGAACTACGTGACGGCTTTGGAAGAAGCGGAAAAGCGCGATCATCGCAAGTTGGGCCGTGAGATGGATCTGTTCCACTTCCAAGAGGAAGGCCCCGGCGTTGTCTTTTGGCACGCCAAGGGCTGGACAATGTTTCAGCAGCTCATTTCTTATATGCGCCGGCGGTTGAACAAACTCGACTATCAGGAAGTGAACGCGCCGCAACTTTTGGATAAGAGCTTGTGGGAAACATCTGGCCATTGGGGCTGGTATCGCGAAGGCATGTTTGCCGCAACGTCGGCTGGTGAACACACCGAAGACGAACAAGTGTTTGCGCTGAAGCCCATGAACTGCCCAGGCCATGTGCAGTTATTTAAGCATGGTTTGCGGAGCTATCGTGAACTTCCAATGCGGTTGGCTGAGTTTGGTGCGGTGCATCGCTATGAACCCTCAGGAGCACTTCACGGTCTCATGCGCGTGCGTGGATTTACCCAGGACGACGCGCATATTTTCTGTACGCCGGAGCAAATGGCGGATGAGTGTTTGAAAATAAACGATCTCATTCTGTCGACTTACAAAGATTTTGGTTTCGAGCAGATTGTCGTGAAGCTTTCGACGCGGCCAGAAAAGCGCGTGGGGACAGACGCCGATTGGGATCGCGCGGAAGGCATTATGCAGGATGTGTTGAAGCAAATTGCAGCGGCTTCTGGTGGGGCCATCAAGACCGCGATTAATCCGGGCGAGGGGGCTTTCTACGGTCCTAAGTTTGAGTATGTCTTGCGCGATGCAATTGGCCGCGATTGGCAATGCGGCACGACGCAAGTGGACTTCAATTTGCCGGAACGTTTCGGCGCGTTTTACATTGGGGCCGATGGTGAAAAGCACGTGCCCGTTATGATCCACCGCGCGATTTGCGGATCGATGGAACGGTTCCTTGGGATTTTGATTGAGAACTTCGCCGGGCATTTCCCGCTGTGGTTAGCGCCAGTGCAAGTCGTACTTGCGCCAATCACGTCTGACGCAGATGATTATGCTATGGAAGTGCGAAGTCAATTGCGCGCTTTAGGACTTCGCGTTGAAGCTGATCTCCGCAATGAAAAAATCAACTACAAAGTTCGCGAGCACAGCTTGGCGAAAGTGCCCGTGATCTTAGCCGTTGGCAAACGCGAGATGGAAGAAAAGACAGTTTCCGTGCGGCGATTGGGATCGCAGAACCAAACCATGATGAGTTTGGCAGATGCGATTACTTCGCTGGTTGCGGAGGCAGTCCCGCCGGATTTGAGATGAGTTTGGATTTTGCGAACCGCAAGATATTGAAGATTTAGGTAACTACATGGAGCAAAAATTGTGGCTTTGAAATCATCACTAACTCTAGATGCAATGATAAAGCGAGCCGATTTTTTTCAGTTAAACGACAACGATCGCGCTGATTCAGGTCTAGGGGCAAAAACGCTAAGCTCTATAAATTTTGACAGTTTAAAATCTGATAGTAATTTTGTCCTAAGCCTTCGTAAACCGGATTTTCAAAGAGAGACTAATCAATGGTCTGTTGATCAGACATTGGGTTTTATTCAGAGCTTTGTAGAGGGTTACTTCGTTCCATCTGTAATTCTGTGGCAATCAATTGACGGTTATGTATTCGTTATCGACGGTGCGCATAGGTTGAGCGCCCTAAGGGCTTGGATAGAAGATGATTATGGAGACGGCAGTATTTCTAGATCATTCTTTGCCGGAGAATTGCCAACTCCCCAAATGAAAATAGCTAAAAAAATTAGGGAAAAAGTCGAAACAACAATCGGTACTTACAAATCACTGAAAGACAAACTTACCGCTAGAGCGCAAAATCCAAGCATACAGTATGATGATCTAATTAATAAGCGACTTAAACATTTTGGTTCGCGTGAATTGGAGCTTCAGTGGGTAGGTGGCGATGCCAATGTTGCTGAGGCGTCGTTCTTCAAAATTAATACTCAAGGCACCGCTTTGGACAAAACTGAGGAATCCTTGCTTCGAAATCGTGAAAAAGCGATTGCAATCGCAGCAAGGTCAATCATCCGCGCTGCAACTGGTCACAAATATTGGTCTAAATTTGATCACTTAAATGCGATTGAAATCGAAAAACTTTCGAAAGAAATATATCAACTATATTTCAGGCCTGAATTAGAAACTCCCGTCAAAACACTCCAATTGCCACTCAGTGGTACTGCCTCCACATTAGATTCGCTGGCCATCATAATTCGGCTACTATCAATCACAGAAGCGACGGATAAAAAAGTAAGAATTACTCTCAAAGACTCGCTGGCGGACAAAAATGGGACATCAACTGTTGCAGTTTTAAAGAATTGCCTGAAGGTATTGAATAGAATCACCGGAAACAATGACTCAAGTTTAGGACTTCATCATGCCGTGTATTTTTACTCTGAGCGAGGAAGGCCTATTCCTGAATTTTTTCTTGGAATGGCCTTTCTAATTAAAATGAAACTGTTGGATAACGATAGTGCATTTTTCAAAAAATTTACCAAAGTCAGACCTGAGCTTGAAAACTATTTGATCCAAAATAAGCAAATTTTCACTCAAGCGCTGGTTGCTATCAGAAGTGATAAACGCACCGAACGTGTGAGTGATGTATTTACATATTTAATTACCGATCTATCGCAAGGGATTGCACCAACAATGGAAGGTTTTGCAAAGGCGGCGAACTTAAAAGGCACGATTCTCCAATTTCAGGAAAAAGTTCAAGGAAAGCATTTTACTGATGATGGCAAGTCAACAATCTTCCTTATACCTGCGTTAAAAACTGCTATGAAGTGTCCGATTTGCGGAGGGTACATAGAACCGTCGATTTCTGGGTCTTACGACCACATTGTTCGCAAATCTGAAGGTGGCACTGGTGATCACGAAAATGGCCAACTTGTGCATCCTTACTGTAATACCGGCTATAAAAGTTAACCACTGTCCCCAATAAGTTTCACTTAAAGCACGACGATATCATCTAAAAATGGTAACCTCTCGTATCTAAAATCATGAAAAAAAATATCATTATCGGTGGTTCGGGTGGCATTGGGCAGGCTTTGGCGCGGCGGTTAGCGGCGGCTGGGGCTTTGGTGCATTTGATTGGGCGGCAAGCGGATCGTCTTGAAGCCACAGCGTCAGAAATTGGTGGTACATTTGCGGTAGCGGATGTGGGGGACCGCGGCGCGTTAGAAGCGGCCATATTGGCGGCGGGTCCGGAAATCTCCGGGTTGGCCTATGCGGCGGGGACGATTAATCTCAAAACTATTGGCCGCCTGACCGATGCGGACATTGACCGCGATTTTGAAGTGAATGCGAAGGGTGCGTTTCGCGCGGTTCAGATTGCATTGCCAGCCTTGAAAGCGGCTCCAACGGCGTCGATACTCTTGTTCTCCACGGTGGCCGTGGCGCAGGGGTTTGCATCGCATGTGTCTATTGGCATGGCGAAGGGGGCAGTTGAAGGTTTGACCCGCTCATTGGCGGCGGAACTCTCTCCGAAAATTCGCGTGAACTGCATTGCGCCATCGTTGACAAAAACACCGCTCGCAGTAGGCCTTACTTCCAATGAAGCGATGGCCACTTCTATTGCCAGCATGCATGCGCTGCAGCGGCTTGGCGAGCCTGATGACATTGCGGCTTTGGGGGCTTTGTTGATGTCTCCCGATGCGGGCTGGATTACAGGCCAAATTATTGGCGTTGATGGCGGACGGTCAACTTTGCGCACCAAGGGCTGATATGCGCGGCGTTGCTAAATCAAACCTTCCCACGAAACCGTGCGAAACCTGCGGGCGACCATTTACATGGCGCAAGAAATGGGAAAAAGTTTGGGATCAAGTGAAGTATTGCTCAGATAAATGCCGGGGCTTGAAAAGTAACAAACAAAGTTCCAAATAGATTTTATGGAAATTGGAATTTATACTTTTGCCGATGTTGCACCGGGTGCACATGCGGGGACGCGGCTTCGCAATCTCATTGAAGAAATGGAACTGGCTGATCAGGTTGGTTTGGATGTATTTGGGGTTGGAGAACATCATAGGCCAGATTATGCGGTTTCAGCGCCTGCTGTGGCGCTTGCAGCGGGGGCGGCGCGTACCAAGAATATAAGCTTGACCAGTGCTGTTACAGTTTTGAGTTCTGATGATCCGGTGCGCGTGTTTCAACAGTTTTCGACATTGGATTTGATTTCTAATGGTCGCGCCGAGATTATGGCGGGGCGGGGGAGTTTCATCGAATCTTATCCGCTGTTTGGTTATGAGCTTGAAGATTACGACAAATTATTTGCTGAAAAACTTGACTTACTTTTGAAGTTGCGGGCTTCCGAAAAAGTGACATGGACCGGAGAGACGCGGGCAGGGCTTCATAACATAGGGGTATATCCGCGCCCGCAGCAAAACCCGCTTGCGATTTGGATCGCGGTTGGTGGCACGCCACAATCAGTGGTGCGGGCAGCCAAGTTAGGGCTGCCATTAGCGCTGGCCATTATTGGTGGTGAGCCCGAACGATTTGCGCCGTTTTTTCAACTTTATCATGAAACAGCAACCAAAGCGGGCATTGATTTTGCGCAGCGCAAGACGAGCTTGAATATGCATGGTTTAGTTGCTGACACGATGCAGAACGCGCAGGACAGGCTTTATCCGCACCACTCAGAAGTGTTCGCGCGGATTGGCCGGGAGCGCGGATGGGGGCCGCAATCGCGGGCGCAATTTGATCGCTCATGCGGGCCGGATGGTCATTTGATTATTGGCAATCCAGAACAGGTTGCAGAAAAAATTCTGAAGCTGCACAGGATTTTCAGGAACGATCGCATTCTCATTCAAATGGCAATCGGTACTTTGCCCCACGCGGATATCATGAAGGCTATTGAATTGCTGGGCACGAAAGTAGCACCGTTGGTCCGCGCTTCTTTAGGAGTTTCGAAATGAGCCTTCCAAATATTCCAGATCCCATCTTAGGTAATGCACAATCAGTTGATTCCATTGAGCATGTGATTATTCCGCGCGCGCGTGATTTGGGTGACTTTGAAGTGCGCCGCGCTTTGCCATCGGTTGAACGGCAAATGGTTGGGCCGTTTATTTTCTTTGATCAGTTTGGTCCGGTTGTGATGCGATCAGGGCAGGGCGTTGATGTGCGCCCGCATCCACATATTGGTCTATCAACTGTAACTTGGTTGTTTGATGGTATGATATTTCATCGCGATAGTTTGGGCTTTGCGCAAGCTATTCAACCGGGTGAACTCAATTGGATGACAGCGGGCAAAGGCATTGTGCATTCTGAGCGCACGCCTGAACCTGAATTATCGCGAACACGAAAGATATTTGGCATTCAAAGTTGGGTTGCTTTGCCCAAACAGCACGAAGAGATAACGCCGAGCTTTGAGCATGTTTCGCCGGAGGCATTGCCGCTGATCGCTGATCACGGGCGTTCGGTTCGCGTTATCGCGGGGTCAATTTTTGGGGCAACGTCACCTGTGAAAACCCATTCTGATTTGTTTTACGGCGATGTGAAATTGGCGGCGGGCAGCTCAATACCATTGCCGATCGAACACGAAGAACGTGCGATTTACGTCGCTGATGGCGAAATTGAAATCGCAGGCCAAATTCATCAATCGGGTCAGCTTCTGGTGTTTCGCCCCAGAGATGCCATTACAATTCTTGCTCGACAGGATTCGCGATTTATGATGCTGGGCGGAGAGCCCATGGATGGCCCGCGCCACATCTGGTGGAATTTTGTATCTTCGTCAAAAGAGCGGATCGAGCAAGCCAAAGAAGAGTGGCGCACTGGGCGGCTCGGGATTGTTCCCGGCGATGAAAAAGAATTTATCCCCTTGCCGGTCGCTTAACTCAGGTAAAATCTAAAACCACGCGGCCATTGATTTCGCCGCGTTTCATGCGGGCGAAAACGTCTGCGATGTCTTCGAGGCGGCGTTTTTCAATTTTGGCGGTAACGCGGCCGCGTGCGGCGAAGTCTACAGCCTCTTGCAAGTCTTGCCGGGTTCCAACATTTGATCCGCGAACGGAGATTTCGGTGTTGACGATAGACGAGATGGTCAAGCGAATTTCATCGGCCTTGCCGCCGGGCAGGCCAATCCATGATACAGCACCACCGTTTCGCAGCATGCCGACAGATTGCTCAAAAGCGCGGGCGGATACGGCGGTAACAACAGCGCCGTGGCAGCCGCCAATTTTTGCTTGAATGGCTTTTACGGGGTCTTCGTCTTTGGCGTTGATCACTATTTCAGCGCCGTAAGATTTTGCCAGCGCTAATTTTTCATCGCTCACGTCAACTGCGGCAACCCGCATGCCCATGGCGATTGCGTATTGAACGGCAATGTGGCCAAGGCCGCCAATGCCGCTCACGGCCATCCATTGGCCGGGTTTAACGCCAGTGCGTTTGAGGCCGCGATAGGTGGTGACGCCAGCGCAAAGTATGGGGGCGATTTCATGCAAGTCGGCGCTGTCGGGGATGACACCACAAAAGGCTGCATCCGCGATCATGTATTCGGCATAGCCGCCCGGCTTGGAATAGCCCGTGGCTTCAGCGGATTTGCAAATGGTTTCCATGCCTGCCAAACAAAATTCGCAATGGCCGCATGAGGAGTAGAGCCATGGCACGCCAATGCGGTCACCGATCTTAAAATGCTCAACACCAGCACCAAGTGCTGCGACGTGGCCAGCAACTTCATGGCCGGGAATAAGCGGCAAGTTAGGATGCGGGGTCCAGTCGCCATCAATCGCATGAAGATCGCTATGGCAAACCCCGCACGCTACGACCTTGATCAGAACCTCGCCGGGGCCGGGGGTTGGCACCGGAAGATGCTCAATTTTGAGGGGAGTGCCTATTGCGTGGCATAAGGCTGCTTTCATGATTTTGGGCATTTTGTAATCCTATTTCGGCGCAATGGGCAACATGTGCCTAACCTCGCACATCAATTGGCAGCACGCACTAACTTTCTATGCAGAACAATGCGATGGCTAAACGCAATTTTAAAGTGTGCTGTTGGCGTTCAGATTTATTGAATTAGGAAAGAGTTTGTGGATGAGCGGACAGCCTCGGCAATCGCCAGCGGCAGATTGACAGGATTGTTATCGTTCGCCGCAGCCCAGATGTAATCCCGCTCTGTGGTCCCTGTGGCGCTATCAGCCTCGGCAATCAGATGGCCATCAAGATCATAGATATAATGGATTGTGCCGACTGGCCCACCCGGAGCCGAGGTTGACCGCGATACCAATTGCTCGAGCGCGTTGTAACCATATGTGGCATAGCTCACGGAATTGCGCGTGATGCTCGAAGGGCGATTGCGCTTATTATAAGTAAACGCAAACACCTCGCCGGGGCGCGTATCGGTTAAGATATTGCCGCCATTATCATAAGTGAATGTTCGAGCCGTAGCGCCGTTCACAGTTTTCCCCAGAATGCGATTTGAGGTCAAAGCATAACCCTGAATCCCCGTGGTTGTCACGCCGCCAATCGTGTTGATATCATGGGTGCGATTGCCAACGCCATCAATGTAAAACGTCGATTGACCCCACACCCCATCGGCATTCTGCAAAACGAAAAAAGAAGACGCTTGCCTTTGATTTAGTTTACTTGTGGTTTTCGGATGTGGAAATTATCTTAATTAATGTACTTAAGCCAAACCTTACAAAACTTTGAATATCGAGAGAACAATTTGGATCAGCACATTGCTATCCCCGAAACGGCCCATGACGTCCCTCGAGGAGGCGAACTAGAATTCAAACATATCATATTGTTCAACGTCTCCATAGTTGGGTCATGCCTGACCATGGAGAAATTGTAGGTTGAGTCGATTTGATCGCGCGTTAATCGCAATAGTCGGAGTTCCCGAATTTCTGGCTGACTGTTTCAATACCAGTGATGGTTTGCCCGCTCGGCGTTAATTCCCCAAGATGATATCGCGTTCTTGGCCTGCGGCGATGTCAAATTTTGCGGATAGGAGTTCGCCTGCGGCATTGGCTTCGGCGATGTATTTTCCCGGTTTTAGGACATAGTTTGCGGTGAGACCTGCAATCGCGGGTAGGATTTCGCCGGATGCTGATTTTACATTCCACGAAATGTTTTTATCGGGTGCGCCGATGTATGAAAGACGGGCAAGGCCTGCGAGGTGGTCGATTTCTACGGCACTCATGACGCCGGCTTTTACTTTTACGTCAGCTGTGGCGAATGCATTGCCAGCGGCAAAGCGGCTTTCAATCCGGTAGGCACCTGCACTTACGCGCAGGATTTCGCCGGGGCGCTCTGAGATGGTAATGAGTTGACCTTTTTGGTCGCCGCTCACGGCATAGACCCAGCTTTGCGTTGGCGTACCAAAGAGGCCTATGCCTTTGACGCGGGGCAAAATGCGAATGCCGCCGACATCGAGGATGAAGCTGACGCTCAATCGGTTGCCAGGCAGCAAAGTTAGGCTTTGGGTGAGTTGGCTCGAGCCGTAAGAAATCTCAATGGCGTAATCGCCGGGGGGCAGGGGGGCATCTGCAATTGCAGTTGCACCATCAAATACGACTTCGTTGTTCGCGGCCCGGATAACCCAACCGATATCCCGAACGATTGCGTTGTCTCTTTCGCTCAGCCGCGCTGAAAGTTCTAAACCTTCGCTGCCAGATTTGACAAACTCAATGGCAATTTCATGGGCGGTGGTTTTTGATTGGCTATTGTTTGAAGCGGCAGGGGTTTCGGTGTTGCGGGTGGCGCTATAGCTGAGTGAGCTACCCAAAAATAAAACCGCCGCCAAAGCCGCTGCGATTGACGCGCGGCCCTGACGGCGGATTTTCCATGAACGGGTGCTGAAATCGCTCATGCTGTCGTCCCCTGTTTTTAACTCTCCCCCAGCCTTGTCGGCCGGTGAATTTATAAAAGCAGAATGGGTTTTGGCGCGCAATGAGATCCTTAATGATTGGTTAATATCAGACATGCAATTGAAACTATTGCTTTGACGCATAGGTTTCTACTAACAGTGTTTTATGATGCTGAATGACAAATGCTCACTGCTTGCTTTTTTGAAATCGCGCAAATCCGCTTCAGCGAAGTTGATGACTGGACCAGGGCCGAACGCAGCACAAATTGAAGAAATTTTGGATATTGCGGTTCGTGTGCCCGACCATGGCAAATTAGCGCCGTGGCGGTTTGTATTGTTTGAAGGGGAAGCACGAGCAGACATTGGGCAAAAGTTTGCGGCGCGCTGGGGCGCGCTCAATCCTGGACATGGGCCAGAGTCTTCGGCGTTTGTTGCAGGATTATTTTTGCGCGCGCCAGTTGTGTTGACTGTGGTTTCAACGGCTACAGTCCACGCCAAAATACCCTTATGGGAGCAGCAAATGTCGGCGGCGGCGGTTTGCTACAATGTTGTTTTGGCGGCTCAAGCACTAGGCTTTGATGCGCAGTGGCAATCAGACTGGGTCGCCTATGATGAGGGTGCAAAATTCGCGATGGGTCTCACGCCAGTTGAGAATGTTGCAGGTGTGATTTACATAGGAACGAGCGCTGTGGCGTTGGAAGATCGGCCGCGTCCGGACGCAAAATCACTTCTCACACGGTGGAGCGCATAATGGCAATTAAAGGTATTTTATTCGATAAAGACGGTACGTTGATTGAAGTCAACGGCACATGGATTCCCACTTATCGGTCGATGTTGACGAAATTGTTCGGTTGCGATCAAGCAGGTGCTGATGCGCTTTTGGCTAAGGCTGGTTTTGATGCGGCAACAAATAGTTTTGTTGCGGGATCGGTT
>JAYUOP010000274.1:0-2373 GCA_043760745.1 Hyphomicrobiales bacterium | reverse complement strand
CCCGGGCGGGGAGTTTGCCTTTTTTGCGGATGGGGATGAAGCCGCGGCCGAGTGTGTGGGCAACTGCTCCACCCAGAATGAAGCCGCGCGCTTCAATGCCCGCCACATAATCAAACTGCCCATGCAAGAAAGGCCAAGCTAGTTCATCCACAGCCGCGCGAAAAGCGTGTTGGTTTGAGAGCAGGGTGGTGATATCGCGGAACATGATGCCGGGTTTGGGGTAATCCGGAATGTTTCTAATATAGCGGGAGATATCAAAGCCGTTGCGCAGGTCCATTAGGGCCACCTTACTTCTGGAGGGAAAGATGAGAGAATGCTTTCAACATTGCCGCCGGTTTTTAGTCCGAAAATTGTGCCACGATCATAAAGCAGATTGAACTCCACATAGCGGCCACGGCGGATGAGCTGTTCTTGTCTATCTTCATCCGTGTACGGAGTATTCATATTTGCGCGGACAATTTTTGGATAAACGTCTTTCAGCGCTTTGCCAACATCGCGGGTAAAGGCGAAGTCTGCTTCTTGGTCGCCACTGTTTAAATTGTCGTAAAAAATACCGCCAATGCCGCGTGGTTCATTGCGGTGAGGCAAGTGGAAATAATCGTCGCACCATTTTTTATAGCGGCCATAATCGGCAACACTGTGACTATCACAGGCGGATTTGAAAGCGGCATGGAAATTTAGAGTGTCGGGGTCGTCTTGATTACGACGACGCATGAGCACGGGCGTTAAATCTCCGCCACCGCCAAACCAGGACTTAGTTGTGACAACAAAGCGTGTATTCATATGCACCGCTGGAATATTGGGGTTGCGGGGATGGGCGATTAAAGAAATGCCAGAAGCCCAAAAACGCGGGTCAACATCAGCGCCTGGCATTTGCTTTCTAAACTCAGGTGAAAATTCGCCATGTACGGTTGAGCAGTGCACACCCGCTTTTTCAAATAGCCGACCGTGGATCATGGACATCACGCCGCCACCGCCATCATTGGCCCTTTGCCAAGGTGTTCTGATGAAACGGCCAGCTGGTGCATCTGCGGTGCATTGATCTTCGAGTTTTTCAAACTCGGCCACGATCATATCACGCAGTGTTTCAAACCATTCTCTGGCTTTAGCTTGCATGACTTTGGTTTCTGCTGTTTCCAATTTCTCACTTCTCATACTGTTCGATAATTGGTTTGTAGCGAAATCCGAGGTTGGAATCGAAGACAATCTTAACATCTTGAACAAGTAATCTTTAACCACGCTTACTCAGCGATATTTAATTGGCAGAGTTTAACACAACTGCAAGATTAGTATTTATGGGTGGGAGTATCAATCGTGGTTCGCAAACAGTTTTGGCGCGAAATAAATGGCAACATGTCAATCATGATGGCCGTGGCCGCTTTGCCGTTATTGGCGGCAGCAGGCGCTGCAATTGATATGGTTCATGCCAATAATGCAAAGACAGCGTTGCAAAGCGCTGTAGATGCGGCAGCCCTTGCTGGTGGAACTTCGGGATTTAATAGTCACGCTGCTCTTTCTGCGCTGGTTAACAAATACTTGGCAGAAAATAATGCCAATTTTTCAATCGGCACCGCCGATACAATTGATTTTGGAACAACGCCAGTCACAAATAATTTCTTTGTTCGCGTTAATGGCAAAATAAAAACTGACTTTATGTCATTGGTCGGTATTCCAACTATGGGTTTGGGCGCCTATTCTGAAGTTGAAAAAGGTGGCCAAGCGCTTGAGCTTGCCTTGGTGCTTGATAACACAGCTTCGATGAATAGTGAGGGCAGGTTGGCTGCGCTTAAAGTTTCAGCAAAAAAACTTGTTGATACAGTTATGACAAATAAGCCACCGGGGGCATATGTTAAAATTGGCATTGTTCCATTTTCGAATTACGTTAACGTCGGTGTTGGCAATCGGAATAAAAGTTGGGTGGATGTGCCGGCAGATTATACCGACACCACTTCAGTTACTTACAATAGCTATCCCAATGCTACATATACAAATTGCCATATTGTAGATCATGCATACATCAACGATGGCGTTCCTGCTATCTGGCAGGAAAACGTGTGTGACGTGAACGCAGGAACTCCGGTTCCAGTCACCTATTTTCCAACACACACCTGGAATGGTTGTATTGGTTCGCGCAATGATCCACTCGATGTGAGCATCGGTTCGCCGAACGTGAAATATCCGGGAATTATGGACGTTGGCTGCCCACAGCCCCTTACTGATTTAACCGACATTCAATCAACTTTGAATTCGCAGATTGATGGCATGGTTGCTACGGGCGAGACCTATATTCCGTCTGGAGTCTTGTGGGGATGGAACATGCTGGATTCCCAACAGCCTCTCACCGCTGCAAAAACTGCCGCTGCTATGGCCAAC
>JAYUOP010000273.1:0-15598 GCA_043760745.1 Hyphomicrobiales bacterium | reverse complement strand
CTCATTGAGAAGCTCAGTTACGCGCCTTACTTTCTCACCGTACATGATATCGTGCAATTTGCCCGGTCGCGGCCAAATCCTATCCTCTGCCAAGGTCGAGGTTCCGCCGCCAATTCCACCGTCTGTTATTGCATCGGCATCACCTCCGTTGACCCCAATAAAATTGATCTCCTGTTTGAGCGCTTCATCTCCGAAGAGCGTAAAGAGCCGCCCGACATTGACGTGGATTTTGAACATGAGCGCAGAGAAGAGGTGATCCAATATCTCTATGCCCGCTATGGCCGCGAGCGGGCCGGATTGGCCGCCACCGTCATCACCTATCGGGGCCGCTCAGCGGTGCGCGAAGTGGGCAAGGTCATGGGGCTCTCAGAAGATGTGACAGCAGCCCTCGCCGGTGTGGTTTGGGGCAATATGCGCGAGGAAATGCACAATGGCAGGATCGCTGAAATTGGCCTTGATCCCGATGATCCCCTGCTCGCCCGCACCATTGAACTGGCTGATGAGATCGGTGGTTTTCCGCGCCATCTTTCTCAGCATGTCGGCGGTTTTATCTTAACCCGCGAACGCCTCGATGAAACTGTGCCAATCGGCAACGGCACCATGGACGACCGCACTTTCATTGAATGGGATAAGGATGATATTGATACGCTTGGTATTTTGAAGGTCGATGTTCTGGGCCTTGGTATGCTGACCTGCATCAGGAAATGCTTTGAACTCTTGGACCTCTGGCATGGTGTGAAGCACTCTCTCGCCACAGTTCCCCAAGATGATAAAGCGGTTTACGATATGTTGTGTCGCGCCGATTCAGTGGGGGTTTTCCAAGTTGAATCCCGTGCCCAGATGAACATGTTGCCGAGGTTAAAACCCCGCTGTTTTTATGACCTCGTGATTGAAGTGGCCATCGTGCGGCCCGGCCCTATTCAAGGCGATATGGTGCATCCCTACTTGCGCCGCCGCGATGGGCTGGAGCCAGAAGATTATCCCGCACCGCATCCTGATTTTGGTGCCCCCGATGAACTGCGCCAAGTTCTGGGCCGCACCAAGGGTGTGCCGCTGTTTCAAGAGCAAGCCATGAAGCTTGCCATGGTGGCCGCAGAATTCACCCCCGGCGAACTCAATGAACTCCGCAAAGCCATGGCGACGTTTCGCAGGCGCGGCATGATTGGCCGCTTGGAGCAAAAAATGGTGAGCCGCATGGTAGAACGCGGCTATGATCCCGAATTTGCCTTGCGCTGTTTCAATCAGATTAAAGGCTTTGGTGAATACGGTTTCCCCGAAAGCCACGCCGCAAGCTTTGCCCATTTGGTTTATGTTTCCTCTTGGCTCAAATGCTATTATCCCGCAATTTTTGCCTGTGCCTTGCTCAACTCCCAACCCATGGGCTTTTATGCGCCAGCCCAAATTGTCAGAGATGCACGCGAGCATGGCGTTGAGGTGTTGGCGCCGGATGTGAGTTACTCAAGTTGGGATTCGATATTGGAGCAGCCAGCCCCCTCTCCCACCAACGCTGCGCGTCGGTCCCCCCTCTCCCGCAAGGGGAGAGGGTTAAGTTTAAGATTGGGATTACGTGAAGTCAGCGGATTAAAGCAAGATCAACTAAACCCTCTCCCCTTGCGGGAGAGGGGGGACCGTTGCGCAGCAATGGTGGGAGAGGGGGTGGCTATAAAATCAATAGCAGCTCTCAAGCTCCCCGTTTCCGCGCTTGAAAAACTGGCAGAGGCTGATTGCTTCCGCTCCCTTGGTCTTGATCGCAGGGCCGCCCTTTGGGAAGTAAAAGCCCTTGCCAAAGCAAAACCTTTGCCACTGTTTGCTTTTGCTGACGAGCGCGATCAAGGCGCAGAAGCCACCGTCACTCTGCCCGAAATGCCGCTCTCCGAGCATGTTGTAAACGATTATCAAACCATCAAACTTTCGCTCAAAGCCCACCCCATGAGCTTCCTGCGCGAAATTTGCGCTGCCCGCAAAGCCATTGATTTTACCGCCCTCAAATCCGCCAAAAACCATGCCGCCGTTACCATCGCTGGCGTGGTGCTGGTACGCCAGCGTCCGGGCTCGGCCAAGGGCGTTGTGTTCTTAACGCTGGAGGATGAATGCAGCGTGGCCAATGTGGTGATCTGGCCGCAAGTCTTGGAAGCCCATCGCGCTATTGTCATGGGGGCGAGGCTCATGTTGATCCGGGGTCGTGTGCAAAAAGCGGGCGAGATTATCCATGTGGTGGCCAACGCCATCGAAGACTGCACCGATTGGCTAGCCTCACTCATGGAAGATGGTTTCATTATGAAAAATCCATTGGCGCGTGCCGATGAAGTAGCAAAACCCGGCCCCGAGCTGCACCAGAAAAGTGCAACCCGGCATCCCCGCAATGTGCAAGTCATGCCGAAGAGTAGAGATTTTCATTAACAAATCACTGGCCAACCTGCCACATTCCAGCCAATCCATCAGAGCACTATTATCACACGATGAAACGCCGCATATTTTTGCTCACTCTGCTCAGTCCAACAATCGCGAATGCGCATTCATTCCGCTTTGGTGATATTGCCATTGGCCACGCCTGGGCGTTGCCCAGCCAGCAAACCGACGCGCAAGTGTTTTTCCCGATGGCCAATCAGGGCACTAAACCGGATGCACTTGTGGCTGCCCGCTCAAACATCTGTACACTGATTGAATTGCGGCAGAACAATCGTTATGACGATCCAGCATTAACAGCTTTTGATCTCTTGCCGGGCGCTCCCGTTCCGATGCGACCAACAGCGAAACACCTTCGGTTGATTTCACTGCGTCAACCACTGATCCTCGGTGACCGCTTCCAGATCATCCTCGACTTCCTCAATGCTGGTGAAGTCGAGGTTGAGGTTTTTGTAGAAGAAAAACCGGGAACTTAAAGGTCACCCACCACGCATTTTTTGGCCAGCGCCTTATATTGCTTTTCTGTGAACTGAATTGGATTTGCCCCGGCTGTTGGATCTTTGACAGCCATGGCGGCAACTTCACTCAAGCGTTTGGTGTCAATACCAATCTTATCCAAGGAATGCGGAATTCCAGTTTCTTTACGCAATTTCAAAACAAATTTCAGGAAGCCATCAAAGCCACCTTTGATGCCGAGATAGGCCGCGACGCGCTCAATCTTCGGTTCGATCTTTTTACGATTAGCTTTCAAAACATAAGGCATAATAATACCGTTGAGCAAACCGTGATGCGCATCATAAAGCCCACCGAAGGGATGCGACAGAGCATGAATAGCGCCCAAGCCTTTTTGGAAAGCTGTTGCTCCCATCGAAGACGCAACCAACATATTCCCGCGCGCATCAAGGTCTTTGCCCTTGTGAACGGCTAGCGCCAAATTCTCTTTAACTAGCCGCATGCCTTCAAGTGCCACACCTTCCGCCAGCGGATGATAAAACGGCGTGCAATAAGCTTCCAAGCAATGCGCAAAAGCATCAAAGCCAGTAGCCGCTGTAAGCTTTGGCGGCAAGCCAACCGATAATTCCGGATCGAGGATCGCAACGCGTGGCATTAACGCCGGATGAAAAATGATTTTCTTTTCATGGGTGACCGGATGTGTCACCACACCAGCACGGCCAACTTCTGAACCTGTACCCGCAGTCGTCGGCACCGCAATGATCGGTGAAATTTTGGAGGCATCAGCCCTAGTCCACCAATCATCCACATCTTCTAAATCAAACACCGAAATCGATTGCCCATGCATTAACGCCACAAGCTTGCCGATATCCAAACCGGAACCACCACCAAAAGCAATCACGCCATCATGCTTGCCTTTTTTATACGCCTTAACACCTTCAAGAATATTCGCTTCAATCGGATTTGGCCGAACATCGGAAAACAACCCAACGCCAAGCCCTGCAGCTTTCAGATCAGCTAAAATATCAGCGACCATCGGCATGGCGGCAAGGCCGGGGTCGGTGACAAACAAGGGCCGCTTCATACCGTTTTCTTTGCAGAAACCGCTGAGCTCTTTGATGCGGCCAGCACCAAATTTAATGGCAGTCGGAAAATTCAAATTGCGATGGGGTAATGTCATAGAGTTTATCCTTCGAATGTTAATCTTATGTATTTCACCCTTCCCCCGCTGGGGGAAGGTGCCCGAAGGGCGGAAGAGGGACTTGTTGCACACGATGTCGTCAAGACATCAAATTCCAAGTCCGTAGCAAGTCCCTCATCCGTCGCGTTCCGCGCCACCTTCCCCCAACGGGGGAAGGGTGATTATTTCATCTTAATACTGTTCAAAACCGCGCGACAGATCGAGATCGACGATCCGCCGGTCATATTCAAATTGTTCCCATTTAGCGGTGTGCACATAGTGGTCAACGACATCATCGCCAAACGCCGAGCGCATGAATTTGGAGCCATCAAGAAGTTCGGTAGCCTCGCGCAAGGTCTTTGGAATTTCACGAAGTTTTTTTGATGTGTCGTAAGCATCACCTGAAAACACCGGTTCCAACTTCATCTTTTTTTCAACGCCATCAAGCCCAGCGGCCAATAATGCGGCAAAAGCCAAATAGGGGTTGAGATCAGCACCACCAACGCGGCATTCCACGCGAATAGCTTTGCTGCCAGCGCCACACAGACGATAACCCGCTGTACGGTTATCAAAACTCCAAATGGCGCGCGTCGGTGCGAAAGTTCCCGCCATGAAGCGCTTATAAGAATTGATATAGGGGGCCAAGAAATAAGTTACTTCACTAGCATGGGCAAGCTGCCCTGCCAGATAATGCTTCATCAAATCGGACATGCCATGGTCCCCTGCCTTGTCTTGGAACAATGCCGTTTTACCATCGGCACTCCACAGGGATTGATGGACATGCGATGAACTTCCCGCAGCACCATAATCCCACTTCGCCATGAAGGTCAGCGCTTTGCCTTGCAAGAATGCAATTTCTTTGCAGGCGTTTTTAATGATCACATGCCGATCCGCCATATCCAGCGCATCCGAATATTTCACATTGATTTCGGCTTGGCCAACGCCCCATTCACCCTTGGAATTTTCAACGGGAATGCCTGTGCCATGCAAGCCGTTACGAATAGCGCGCATTAATGGCTCATCTTTGGTCGTCTGCAAGACGTGATAGTCTTCGGAATAATAGCCGGAGGTTTTGAGGCCGCGGTAACCCTTGGCATTGGCACCTTCAAAGCTATCTTCAAAAATAAAGAACTCAAGTTCTGACGCCATATAGGCTTTCATCTTCAGGGCTTCGAGCCGCTTCAACTGTTTCTTCAAAATCGCGCGCGGTGAATGCGGCACATCCTTATGCGTGTGGTGATCAAGAATATCACAGAGCACCAAAGCGGTTCCCGGCAGCCATGGCGTTACCCGCATGGTGCTCATATCGGGCTTGATGACGAAGTCGCCATAACCCTGTTGCCAGCTCGTGGCTTTATAGCCAGGCACTGGTTCCATGGCGATATCAACGCCAAGCAAATAATTGCAGCCATGGGTCTCTTCATAGCCACCATCGGCAAAAAACTGCGCATGAAAGCGCTTGCCAATCAAGCGGCCTTGCATATCCACCATCGCCGCCACCACAGTATCAATGGTGCCCGCTTTTATTTCTTTTTTGAGCTGTTCAAGTGTCAGCATTCCCGTTGCCATATCAAACTCCCTGATGTTGTGCCGCTTGGATCAGCGCCACCGATAGGCGTTGTGCCCATTCTTGTTGTCCACGTTCCGTTGCAATGAGATCATTGCGAATTTCAACCATGACATGACGTAGGCCCCGTGCCGCCGCATGTAAATTCAATGTATGCATGACGCCGTCTTTCGGACCATAGGGTTCATTGAGACGCACATCAATATTGGGGAAAGACTTCGCCAATTGATTGGCAAGGCTTGGGTCACGATCAAAAAGCAAGCCTAATTCAACGGCGCGTTCTTTGCCTTTATAAATCTTGGTGAAGCTATGAATGCTAACCACAATGGTGGGCTGATCATAGCAAGCCCTGACATCCAATAATGCTGCAACTGCGGCATGGAAGGGGCGATAAATATTCACCGTGCGCAATATTTTATCGACCGGCGAAAGATTTGCATTTCCCGGAATGACCGTGGTTTCGCTAACCTTCGGCATGGCATCTGGCGAATGTGGCGGGCGATTACAATCATAGGCCAATCGCGAATAGCGCTGCATCACTGCAGATGCATCCATCAACTTGGAGAGCAAGACGGTAACATTGGCCGCGCCAATATCCCACGCAATATGCCGCTCGAGGTCGTCAAGCGGCAGACCCAAAGTACCAAAAGCCTTTGGCAAAACATTGCCCGCATGCTCACAAAGCAAAACATACGGCGATTGTCCTTGCGCATTGAGCAAAATCTCTGCGCTTAACTCATCCGCCGTTTGGGCAACTTGCATTGTTCTTCGACTCCAATTCTGAAACAATAATTTCAGAATAGTAATGCATTGTCAAATTTGTTACAGAAGTGCATCTAGGAGCCGATGTTGAACCATCTCATCAACACAACAATTGCTGAACGCTTACAAAGCCAAACCGATCAATTGACGGCGGCGGAGCGAAAATTGGCGCAAGCTCTGTTCGCCGATTATCCAATACTTGGCCTCAAGAGCATGGCGGAATTTGCCAAGGTCGCTGCAGTCAGCACCCCTTCGGTTTTGCGACTGGCCAAGAAATTAGGTTTCTCCGGCTTTCCGGCATTTCAAGACGCTTTACACTTTGAGCTGCAAGCTCAATTGCAAAACCCAATAGCCAAGCATGAGCGCTGGTCTACCAAAGCGCCGCAAACCCACATCCTCAATCGTTTTGCGGATGCTGCCATGGAAAACCTCCGAAGCTCTCTTCAGCGCATTGACCACCGCTTGTTTGACACGGTGGCTGGTCTGCTTGGTCGTCCGCAAAATGCGGTTCATATCATGGGAGGCCGCATTACTGGCGCTCTTGCTACCTATCTTCACACCCATCTCTTGATGGCACGCGCCAATGTGCATCTCATCACAAATGCCCAGAGCCATTGGCCCCAACAGCTCCTCAATATTCAAAAAAATGACGTGCTACTGATTTTCGATGTCCGCCGTTATGACGGGAAACTACTGCCCTTTGCCGCTTTGGCGAAAGAACGCGGCGCGAAAGTGGTGCTCATCACTGATCAATGGATCAGTCCTATTGCTCGCATTGCCAATTACACCCTGCCCCTACGCATCGAAGTGCCATCGAGTTGGGATTCCAACATGGTGCCGCTGTTTGTGGCCGAAAGTCTCGTGGCAGCCGTGGTCGAAAAGCATTGGCCGGAAACCCAAAAGCGGATTACCGAACTTGAAATTCTGTCTGAAAATTTGCGGCGACCAAAATGACAACTCCTGAAACTTATGACTTCATTATTGTGGGGTCTGGCTCGGCAGGTTCCGTGGCCGCCAATCGCCTGTCAGAGAATGGCAAGAACAGTATTTTGGTTTTGGAATATGGTGGCACTGATATTGGCCCCTTCATTCAAATGCCATCAGCACTTTCATACCCTATGAATATGAACCGTTATAACTGGGGCTTTGAAACCGACCCCGAACCGCATTTGAATGGCAGACGTCTTGCAACCCCGCGCGGAAAAGTAATCGGTGGCTCATCTTCGATCAATGGCATGGTCTATGTGCGCGGTCACGCGTGTGATTTTGATACTTGGGAAGATATGGGCGCTAAAGGTTGGTCTTATGCCAATGTTCTCCCCTACTTCAAACGCATGGAAAATGCGTCTGGCGGCCAAGAGGATTGGCGCGGTTCCGATGGCCCAATGCATGTAAAACGTGGCCGACGCTTAAATCCATTATATCAAGCTTTTGTTGATGCGGGTTCAGAAGCGGGATACCCTGTAACTGAGGATTACAACGGTCAAGCTCAAGAGGGGTTTGGCGCTATGGAAATGACCGTTCACAAAGGGGTGCGCTGGTCGGCTGCCAATGCTTATCTAAAACCCGCCATGAAAACGGGCCGCATTAAACTCAAAACCCACGCCCTTGCGCGGCGCATTTTGCTCGATGGCAAACGGGCAATAGGCATTGAATATGAAGTTGGCGGCGACACCTTCAAAGCTCTTGCAAAGCGCGAAGTGATTATTGCGGCGTCGAGCATTAACACACCGAAGCTCCTGCAAATTTCAGGCATTGGTGCCGGCAAATATCTGCAAGCAGCCGGCATCCAACAGCACCACGAATTGCCCGGCGTTGGTGAAAACTTGCATGATCATTTGGAGGTTTATTTCCAAGTGAAATCAAAACAACCGGTGACTTTGAATTCCAAACTTGGCTTGATTTCAAAAGGCTTGATCGGCGCTGAGTGGCTATTTTTGAAAACTGGCCTCGGCGCAACCAATCATTTTGAATCCTGCGGTTTCATTCGTTCAAAAGCCGGTATCAAGTACCCTGATATTCAATATCATTTCTTGCCAGCTGCTATGCGCTATGATGGCAAAGCTGCCTTCTCTGGGCATGGCTTTCAAGTGCATGTGGGGCCCATGCGAACGAAGTCGCGGGGGTTTGTAAGAGCCAGAAATGCCGACCCCGCAGCTCCTCCGCAAATTCTGTTCAACTATATGTCCCATGCCGATGATTGGGCCGAATTCCGCGCTTGCATCAGGCTCACCCGCGAGCTTTTCCAACAAACCGCCATGCAGCCCTTTGCTGCTGAGGAAATCCAACCGGGTTCCGCCGTTCAAACTGACGCTGAAATTGACGCCTTTATCGCAGCTCACTGTGAAAGCGCTTACCACCCAACAGGCACTAGCAAAATGGGATCAGTGAAAGACCCTCTTGCAGTGGTTGATCCAGAATGCCGCGTTATAGGAATGCAAAACTTACGCATCGTGGATTCGTCCATCATGCCGCAAGTCACCAATGGTAATTTAAATGGCCCTACTCTGATGATCGGAGAAAAAGCAGCCGATCATATCTTGGGCAAGACCATGCTGCCGCTGTCCAACCAAGAGCCCTTCATCAATCCAAATTGGCAAACCAAGCAGCGTTAAGGTTTCATTAATCCATTTGCCCGAGGCTAGCGGCATCGCAAACCAGAGGACAAATCATGAAAGCCAATATTCAAACCAAAGTTGAGGGCGCAGGCGTCATCACGCAGACTAAAATGGTAAAAATCGAAGGTCGCACGTTCCGCATGACCAGTACCATTCGCCAAGTGGCCAGCCCTGCCGCGAAGCCCGCGTCAAAATCAACTAGCAGCTTTGCCCAACTGGCGCAAAATATTACCAAGGCAAAAACCAAAAATCACTGATTAGCCTTGCGCTAATTCCAAAAATATCTCGCGCAATTTTCTGGCGACCGGCCCCGGCTGGCCGCCACCAATCATTTTCCCGTCAATCTCGACAACCGGAATGACGAAGTTTGATGCGCTGGTGAGAAACGCTTCATCAGCATCATAAGCTTCTTCCGGAGAGAACTTGCGTTCAACAATCTCCACACCATGTTCCGCCGCAAGCTTGAAAAGTGCGCGGCGCGTGCATCCCGCCAATATTTCATTGGAGAGCCCCCGTGTGATCACTTTACCGTCTTTAATGATGTAAGCGTTAGAAGACGTTCCTTCTGTAACCATTCCATCTTCCACCATCCACGCTTCATAAGCGCCTGCTTCATCAGCAGCTTGCTTGCCGAGAACAGGGGCAAGCAACATCACTGATTTGATATCGCGACGCGCCCAGCGAATATCAGGAACTGTGACAACCTTTGCACCCGTGCGCGCAAGCGGATTATCAAGAAGATTTGCCGCCTTTGTAAAGGCCACCAAACTCGGCTTCACTCCCTTTGGAAATTTAAAATCGCGGTCTGCCGCCCCGCGCGTCACTTGCATGTAAAGAAAGCCTTCGTAGAGATTATTCCGAGCAATCAATTCTTCATGCATGGCCTTTAGCTCATCCTTAGAGCACGGCCAATCAATGCGAATTTCACCCAGTGAGCGGTCCAGCCGTTCGGCATGGGCATCGTAATCAACCAACTTACCATTGACGATTGGGGTCACCTCATAGACCCCATCGGCAAACAAAAACCCACGATCAAATATCGAGATCTTACCCTCGTGCTCCGGAACATATTCTCCATTCACGTATACAATGCGGCTCATGGCAGATCTCCAATTGATGTTTGTGTCCGTTAATCAGATTCCGATCCAAAAATCCATGGGGGTTGTGAAGTGCCCCTCGCCACAGCTAGAATAGGCCTATTGTCAATAACTTGCTGGGCCATCATGGCATCACTGATCACCGAGAACGCGATTGCGGCCATGTTGCAAAGAGAAAAAAATCTCTTCGTGCAGCGCAATCCGCAATCGGAAAAGCTCTCTGGTGAGGCGGCCAAACATTGGTTACGCGGTGTGCCCATGCATTGGATGGTGGATTGGGAAACCCCGCATCCCTTGTTCCTCGAAAAAGCCAATGGCGTGGACCTCACGGATGTCGATGGCAATTCGTATATCGATTTTTGCTTAGGCGATACCGGCGCGATGTTTGGCCATTCACCACCAGCGGTCGTTGAAACCCTGATCCGTGAAAGTGCAAATGGTTTTACCACCATGATGCCATCACAAGATGCGGTCATTGTCGGGCAACTTTTGGCAGATCGATTTAAGCTCCCCTTTTGGCAAGTCACCACCTCCGCTTCAGATGCCAATCGCAGCGTCATCCGCTGGTGTCGCGCTATCACCGGTCGCCAAAAAATTCTGGTATTCAATCATTGCTATCATGGCGCAGTAGATGAAGCAGCCGTCACCATTGATCGAGGGTTTGCCGAAAACAACCCAGCGCTCATCGGTGAACCGCGCGACCTTACAGAACGCACCGTCGTCGTTGAATTTAACGATATTCCCGCATTGGCTAAAGCCCTTGCCAGTAATGATATTGCCTGTGTTCTCGCTGAACCTATCATGACCAACGTTGGCATGGTGCTCCCCGATGACGGTTACTTAGAAACCTTGCGGGCTCTTACAACGAAGCACGCGACCTTGCTTATCATTGATGAAACCCACACCATGTCTTCTGGTCCCGGCGGCTATTCTGTTGCGCATGGCTTGAAGCCAGATGGCCTCGTACTTGGCAAACCCATTGCTGGCGGAATACCGGCTGCCGTTTATGGTTTTTCTGAAACGACGACTGACCGCATTCGCACCTATTTACACACCCGCGTTCCGGGTCACTCTGGCATCGGAACCACGCTTGCAGGCTCGCGCATTCAGCTTGCCCTTATGCGCTGCGTGCTCGAAAACTATTTCACTGAAGCATCTTTTTCGGCACTGATTGCGCTCGCCAAAAAACTCGAAAAAGGCCTTGCCGATACAATTATAAAACATCAATTGCTGTGGCATGTTGTGCGGGCAGGTGCTCGCGTTGAATTCATGTGCACGCCAAATCGTCCCCGCAATGGTGGCGAAGCGGCTAAAATGATCCATCAGCCGATAGATTTGGCTGTGCATCATTACCTCCTTAATCGCGGTGTGGTGATCACACCGTTTCATAATATGTTGCTCATTTGCCCCGCCACGACTGAGGCGCATGTCAATCAACTCGTAGGTGGGTTGGACCGCTGTGTGGCTGAGCTTTTGAGTTAAAAATCTGCGCAATGCAGATCCGGAGTTAAAACCATGACGTTAGTATTTCCAAACCGTGGCGCTGAAGCGCAAAGCTTCCTTGATGCCAATCCAGATGTCACTAGTGTTCACGTCGTATGGACTGATCTTTGCGGACTGGCCCGCGGAAAAATCTTGCGCCGCGACGAAGTTGTGCCCGCATGGCGCGACGGTCGCTTCATGCCGATCTCAGCGCTTGTGCTGGATGTGACTGGCCAAGACGTACCCGAAACCGGTCTGGTTTTTGATGAGGGTGACCGCGATATGTTGATGTGGCCAGTGCCCGGTTCATTGCAGCTTATTCCGTGGTTAGATGATCCGACCGCGCAATACACAGCTTACATTTGCGATCTCGACGGCACGCCGCATTACGCCGATCCCCGCAATGCGCTTGAGACCATTGTAAATCGGCTGAAGCGTGACTTGAATATGAATCCCGTAGGCGCTGTTGAACTTGAGTTTTTCTTGATGGACCGCAAATCCGCCATGGAAGGCAAACCCATTCCAGCGCAATCACAAATCAATGAGCATCGCCCGCAGCATTACCAAGCCTATCACTTGCAAGACTTGACTGACTTTGCGCCCTTCTTCAAAGATCTCTACGCTTATTGCGAAGCGCAAGGCCTGCCTGCCAAAACCTTGATCTCCGAATACGCGCCCGGCCAAATGGAGATTGTCCTTCGTCACCGCGCTGATGTCATGAAAGCCTGCGACGAGGGCATTTCATTAAAGCGCCTGATCAAAGCCACCGCCGAAAAGCACGGGCTCTGTGCCACCTTTATGGCGAAACCCTATTCTGAGTGGACCGGTTCTGGCATGCATATCCATGTGAGCCTTGAGGATGAAGACGGCAATAATTTGTTTGCCACTGACGACCCCCAAAATCATGAACTTTTGCTGCAAGCATTGGGTGGTCTGAAAGCATCCATGGCAGAATCCATGTTGATCTTTGCACCCAACGCCAATTCTTATCGCCGTTTCCGCCGCAATTCTTATGCGCCAGTATCTGCAAGCTGGGGTATAAACAATCGTACTGTGTCGTTGCGCATTCCAGCAGGACCGGCCAAAGCCTGCCATATTGAGCATCGCCCATCGGGCGCTGATGCCAATCCCTATCTCGTCATGGCCGCCATTCTTGCTGGCATTCATTATGGCATTACCGAAAAACTAGACCCCGGTTCACCGGTGACCGGCAATGGTTATGAGCGCCGCGCCAAGCATATTCCTGGAAATTGGTTTGAAGCCATCGATGCGTTTTGGCGCGCCTCGATCATGAAAGAGTATTTCGGCAAACCCTTCGTTGATACCTATTGCACGCTGAAAGAGGTCGAAGCTGACCGCTTTTATGCCGAACCCACATTACGCGATTATGAATGGTATCTCAGAACTGTTTAGTGAGTTGACGATAAGACGGCTCATTCATTTGGGCCGTCTTTGCCTTTTTTAGTGCCCGCCATGACCTTGTCGATGTAGGCGAGGAACAAAGCTGAAACCACAAATGCCATGTGCACAATGGTTAGCCACATGATCTGGCTTTCTTTGTATTGGTTCACATTCAAGAAGATTTGCAGAAGGTGGATTGAAGAAATCGCTACAATTGTTGAAGCCACTTTTATCTTGAGTGAACCTGCATCAATCTTACCAAGCCAAGCCAATTCCCCATCAGCGTTATCAAAGCGGCTAACAAAATTCTCATAGCCGGAGATAATCACCATAACCACAAGACTGGCCACCAGAGCCGCATCAATTAACCCAAGCATTTTGAGAATTGCTTGGGTTTCATCAAGAACGAAAACATTTGCAGAATATTCAAAAAGTTTTTTGAGAAACGAAATTGCATAAAGCCCGAGTGCAAACGTGAGGCCCAAATAGAACACGACTAAAATCCAACGTGAGGCCAGAATGACGTATTCAATGAGATGTTCGATTTTTTTCATAAGTGCTTCCAGCGTTGCTTTGGCCTGCAGTTATAATGCAGGCCAAATGTAACAATCAATCTTTTAGGTGAGGTTCGCTGTTGGTGGATCATTTTTGGTTTTCCACAAGGAGTAGAACACACCCCCCGCCAAGACGACTAGGGTCACAATCAGCGAGAGCAAAGTATCCACTTTTATGCCGAGCGGCACGAGGAAAATCTTGACGCCAACCAACACTAAAACAATTGCGAGGGATACCTGCAGATACTTGAACCGATGCATTGCTGCAGCAAGTGCAAAATACAGTGACCGCAAGCCGAGGATCGCAAATATGTTCGATGTATAAACAATAAAGGGATCTTGTGTGATTGCGAAAATCGCTGGCACGGAGTCGACCGCAAAGACAATATCAATCAGCTCAATGAAAATCAGCGCCACCAATAGAGGCGTAAAGAAGTTCACCATTTTACCCGTTTTAGGATCCACTTGTTTCACCAAAAAGCGCTCACCATGCAGTTGATCAGTGATGTTAAAACGCCCTCGCAAGAACTTCAAAATCTTGCTGTTTTGAAGGTCAGGCGCGTGATCAGTTTTACCAAACATCTTAAGACCTGTGAACACGAGGAACGCGCCGAACACAAACAATATCCACGAGAATGAGCTAACGAGCGCGGCACCTACTCCAATAAGAATGGCGCGGAACACAATGACCCCCAGAATGCCCCAGAACAAAACCCGATGTTGATATTTTCGTGGAATACCCAGCGTGCCAAAAATCATCGCCATAACAAAAATATTGTCCATGGCCAGCGATTGCTCGATCACATATCCCGTGAAAAACTCTAGGCCACTCTGAGCGCCGCGCGCCCACCAAACCCATGCGCCAAATGCAATAGCAATTGCCACATATCCCCCATAAAGAATAAAACTTTCGCGGGCTTCAATTTCTTTGGTTTTACGATGCAAAAACCCGAGATCAAAAACGAGCAGTGAGACGACAACGGCAACGAATGCTGCCCAAAACCACATCGGTGTTCCCAAAAAATCTGCGGCTAAAAAATCAAAAAACGGGCTCATACGGCCTCCCTGTTACTGTTTCAAGAAACAGCTCCGACATCGCAAAGCATATGGTTGCTTTGCCAGAGGGGCCCGGCGCCGATGATGTCAACGTGGTGTTCAAAATTTGTTTGACAACCCCCCACCAGCGAAAAAAATTTCATAATCACCATCTTTGCGTTAGATTGCAGAAATGCGAAGTACAAAAGCGATTCAAATTGTGTCTGCCCATGCTGAGGGCGAGGTTGGCGATGTTATTGTTGGCGGTGTGGCACCACCACCGGGCGAGACCCTATGGGAGCAATCGCGCTTCATTGCCAATGATGATCGTTTGCGAAAGTTCGTGCTGAATGAGCCGCGCGGCGGTGTTTTTCGCCATGTGAATTTGTTGGTTCCGGCTAAGAACCCAGCCGCCCAAATGGGTTTCATCATTATGGAACCAGAAGACACGCCACCCATGTCCGGGTCAAACTGCATCTGCGTCGCCACAGTACTCCTTGATATGGGCATTGTTCCTATGGTGGAACCCATTACCCGAATGGTCTTGGAAAGCCCCGGTGGCTTGGTTGAAGTCACCGCCCATTGCGAAGGTGGCAAAGCCAAAAGCATCACCTTACGCAATATGCCATCATATGCAGAGTTCATACAGCTCCCCCTCGAAGTCGCTGGCCACGGCACTGTGCTGGTGGACACAGCATTTGGCGGCGATAGTTTTGTATTGACCGACGCCCGCACTCTAGGGTTTTCCATCGTGCCAGATGAGGCTCGCGACCTCGCTTTGATTGGCCGCAAGATTGTAGCCGCTGCCAATGAGCAAATCGGCTTCACCCATCCAACCCTTCCCGAATGGGATCACTATTCATTTGCTTTTCTAACCGGGCTCTTGAGCAAAGTGGACAGCACGTTATCCAGTCGCAATGCCTGCGTCGTAAAACCCGGCAAAGTTGATCGCTCTCCAACTGGAACCGGATGCTCTGCCCTCATGGCCGTTTTGCATGCAAAAGGCATTCTCAAAACCGGTGACCATTATATTGGCCGCTCCA